>DATGYJ010000424.1:0-39638 GCA_035298105.1 Anaerolineales bacterium
TAGAGGAACACCTGGCTTCCTGCGCCTCATGCCGTGCCTATGCGAGTGAGATGGAATTAATTGCCCCACGCTTACAAAATGAATTTCAGGCTCGTTGGGATGGGGCACCGGGTCCATCGCAAAAAGTCATCGAACACGTTACAACGAAAGCAAGGATGATCCCCATGGCAAACCGTGTTTCTGCAGGTCTCAAGCTATTTGGCGGTATAGCCGCATTGATTGCAATGGCGTTATTCATTAATTTGGTCTTTTCACAGCTGCAAAATACTTCCTCCCCAGCAACGGAAACGAAAACGGTAGACAATTCGCAATTACCAGAGAACAGGCTTATTGCGTTCACCTCACCTCAGGACGGAACTCTGGATATATACACGATACATGCCAACGGCAGTGGTGCAACAGACCTGACGAACAATGCAGCCACAGACCGCAACCCTGTCTGGTCACCGGATGGGCAAAGGATTGCCTTCGAGAGTGACCGCAATGGCAATTTTGACGTCTATACGATGGACGCGGATGGCAGTAACCTGGTACAGGTCACAACAGATCCATCTTCTGACGTTCTGGCAGCTGCGTACGATTCGCCCTGGTCGCCGGATGGAAAACAGATCGTCATTCAGAGCAATCGATCCGGACAAGAAGCGCTTTACGTTGTGCCGGCCGATGGGAATGGAGAGGCGGTCAAAATCAGCGATACTTCTGGCGTCGTGATCTGGTCTCCGGCTGGTGATCGGGTGGCATACTCGTACACTTCAGGACAAGGCGGGGCTTATAATAATCCTGAAAATGATGCCCTCCGCGTAGTTAACACAAATGGAAGCAACAGGCGCGATCTTGTGCAGGGCAGCCTAATATGGGATGTGCATTGGGCGCCAGAGGGCAAGACGCTTTTTTATCGCGAAGGTGAAACGACCCTGGATATCCAGCGCGTTGATCCTGAGAACGGCACGGCAGAGACTGTTTTGAATGTTGATTCTTTCGGTATGGGAATGGCCTGGTTCAGCCCAGACGCAACGATTGTATATCAGTCTTCCGAGCCACCGCCAGGGCTAGCGACCTCGTTATATCGTCTGGAAGCAGGAAAATCCTCCCTGGTTGGGGAACTGAACGCAAAGGAAGCTTGCGGAGCAAGGACCGATTCCCCATATGGGCCTGCTGTCTTTGTCTCTCACGATACCAATCAGGCACTCTATCATGAGAGATGCGGCTCCGAGCAAGCAATTTTCACGCTCCTTGATTTACGAAACAACACAAGTGTTATCCTGGGGAAACTTCCCTTGCTGGCGATTTCAGAAATCAACGCATATTGGTCTCAAGACGATCAGGTGATTGCAATCCGTGTCGTTCAAAGTGATGGTTCACAAAACTCAGATGCCCAAGCCAGCCTTTACGTTTTTGACCGCACGGAACTTAGCCAGCCGCCTGCAGAGCTTGTCCCGGTGCTTGAGCAGATCAATGGCTTAACTCGCATAGCGGTCCAGCCCAGGCCGGAGATTGAAGTTACGCATTTGCCAACTCCCGCACCAACCCAAATTGCATCCCCTAATGGTTTGATCGCGTTCATGTCAACGCAGAATGGAAATTCTGACATCTACACCATGCATCCAGATGGCAGCGACTTGACCAATTTGACAGACAACCCAACGAATGATTTCTCCCCATTCTGGTCACCGGATGGTAAGCGCATTGCCTTTGAAAGCGATCGGGATGGTTCAACGCAGATTTACCTGATGGATGCTGACGGATCGAATATCATTCAACTGACAAGCGGTGAAGGCGACGATCACTTCGATAACAATGGCTACACTCCATGGTCGCCGGATGGCAGAAAACTCATCTTCTCGCGCAGGGCTTCCGGAGCGGACAACGTTAACCTCAATGTTATTGATATTACCAATAAGAGTATAACAACTCTGACAAATAAACCGGGTCAGTATCTTCTACCATCGTGGGCACAGGATGGAAGACATATTGCCTTTGTTTCCGATACAGGCCGAGCCGCCTGGGACCTTTTTGTTGTTGGCAGCGATGGAAGTCATCTTACGAAACTTACAGAAAATCTATCAGGAGGTGAGTTTTTTACATTTGGAGATTATTATTGGTCCCCAGATGGCGCATTTATTTCATTTGCTACGCAGGAGTCTCTAAGTAAATACCAATCCACCGTCTATAAAGCTGGCTGGGATGGTTCACTGACCGTCATTGCCAGAATGAAGAAACCAATTATCGATTGGTGGGATGGAACGGCTTTGCAGCTGGGTGAAGGACCTTTGAGCTGGGTTCGCTCAGATGGTTCACAGTCTACGCTGGATTTGTGCGACAGCAACAGTCAGATACGAGGTATCGCTCACAAACGATCCAGCCGTGGGAATTTAATATTCGGTTGGGATTGTATCGGCAGTGGATGGACGTTTTACCTGACAAATCCAAATGGGACAATGATCAATCAACTTGCGATTCCATCGATCCCTGCTGAGCAGGATAGCGTAGCCAATATCACCTGGTCGCCTGATGAGCAGTACATTGCTTTCGTAGGCATCGATTCAGCTTCTCCTGATCTCACCGCGATGTTATACGTTCTGAATGTGGCAAAAGCACGAGAAGACCCCTCCATCCAACCTGTAAAAATGATAAATAGCTCTAGTCTTTCTTGGCAGCCTGCATCAGACGATAAAATTATTGAAGTGGAACCAACGCCGGAACCCACACAAATTTCCTCTTTCAATGGTTTGATCGCGTTCACGTCAACGCAGAATGGAAATCCTGAGATCTACACGATGCGCGCCGATGGCAGTGAATTGACCAATCTAACCAATAATCCTGCGGAGGATGTATCCCCGGTCTGGTCACCAGACGGCAAGCGCATTGCCTTTGTTAGCATTAGAGATGGCAACCAGGATGTCTACGTGATGAACGCAGATGGGAGCGATCTAACCCGCATGACAAATGATCCGGCGCCGGATACAGTTCCGGTCTGGTCACCGGATGGCACAAAAATCGCTTATAGCTCGGGGGATTTCAGCGAGAAACACACCAATATCTATGTAGTGAACTCGAACGGTCAAAACCGTCGCCAGCTGACCAATTATGATTCGGGTACCCTGATCTGGTCAGTTTTATGGAGTCCGGACAATCAATCCATCCTGGTCAATGTTGATTCACAGATCGTGGAAATTGATGTGAATGGGGGTGAGATCACACCTGTCACACCAAAGACGAAAACGAATACTGGCAGTTATGCGCTGGCAAAAGACGGTTCTACATTCTCGTACCTTACTGAATGCAATGAAAGCAATAGTATTATCTGCTATAGGCTGAGGTCGATTCGCAGAGATGGAACAGAACAGGATTTCACAAAATGGCTGGCGACTCTTAAAACACCCGAGGTATGTCCAATTAAAAAAACTGCTACATGGATGGGCTCATATATCAAGTGGTCGCCCGACCAGACAAAAATATTGTTTATCTTTACTTGCGAAGAAGACGGTTGGATTTATATTGCAAATGCAGATGGCTCGGATTTCAAGCCGCTGACGAACCATCCAATCCTTGGGAATGGACCAGATAAAGAGGTTGCCACAGGGGATTGGTCGCCTGACAGCCAATCCATTGTCTTTATGTCGGCGCTGAATAATGCGCAGCATTACAATCTGTATTCACTAAACGTCACTGAGGCGCTCAAAAACCCCACCCTGCGCCCGACGCCATTAAACATTTCAGCCTCACAAATTTCGTCACCTGCCTGGCAGCCGACACCCTGACACATAGTCGACCTCTCTCCACGCGAGAGCCTGATTCCGTTAAAATAGGGACATGCCTACCTATGACTTTACCTGCAACCACTGCAACCAACGCTTCGACGTCTTCCTGACGTTCAGCGAATACGGCAAAAAGGCCGTCACATGTACCCACTGCGGCAGCCAGGATGTGCGCCGCCGCATGACCAAGGTCCGTATTGCGAAGTCGGAAGACAGCCGCATGGATAGCATGGCGGATGATTTCTCCGGTTTCGAAGGGCTCGAAAATGACCCCAAAGCCATGGGACAGATGATGCGCAAGATGGGGAAAGAGATGGGAGAGGAAATGCCAGCGGAATTCGATGAAGTCGTCGACCGGCTTGAGTCAGGTCAAAGCCCTGAAGATATAGAAAAGGCAATTCCCGATTTGGGGAGTGAGACCAGCGGCGGAGATGCAGATGATGAATAGCAGGGGCAGAATGCGCGCTTCGACTACGCCTGCGGCTCCGCAGGGCACCTTACGCCCCCTACGGTCAGCGCGAATTCCGCCCCCTCACATTTACAACATCTTCTCTATTGTCGCACGGTGTTCGGCGAAATGCTCAGTAGTATCGCCCAATACCCAGAGTAGCAGCGGACGTTTCTCCGTATCATCGGCATGACGCGGTTTCAATAAATCCTCAAACGACATCGCATCCAGTTTTGTGACTAACCTTTCATAGGTCTGCTTCAACTGACTCAGCACCTCTTCGATCGACCGATTCTTATTTCGTTCAAAAAGCACGGGATTGATGACTTCCATATCCCAATCTTTGGTGACCTCTTCAGGAACTCCCAATACTTCATGCCGTGGACGATGATCCAGGTGATAGCCCATCAGCGCATTCATCCATTCGGCGAGGTGTGCGAGATTATCCTTCGGTGACCAGCCACCTGCATCGGGCATATTGATCTTATTTCCTGCTTCGAGTTTCGCAACAACATCCATTAACAAGATCCACTCACGCTTGATGGCAGACATCAATTCGGCTTTGCTGCCAGGTACCCATTGTTCATCGGTCATACGTCATCTCCTTTACGCAAAGCGTCCCGAAGGTTTAAGCAAAAGGACAGTGTTTCTCAATTGAGCCTTGGGGACGTTATATCCCTTCAGGCGGTAATTACTTTTCCCGGTTCCAGTCTCTCTTTTTCCTCGCCCTTGCGCAGAAACCATGCCTTGCCGCGCACGAGAGTCGTTTTCTTCCCATCCACTTTGACATAGGCGCCATCGCTGAGCATGATCACCGGGTTGTCATGAAAGAAATAATAATCTCCCAGCCAGGCGTCGTGCACCGACTGCCCGTACCCATCGTCAGCGTAGTGAGCAAAAAAGTTAAACGGGAGCAAATCCAGGCCGTCGAAGTGAGGCGTCTCGACTGTATTCATGTCGTTAGCGGTAAGGATGTTGGGGCCGCACAGAATCGTCCCGGCACTGAACCCAACGAAGGGCAATCCGGATTGAATCTTCCTGCGCAAATAGGGCATCACTCCGCTAATGTGCAGACGATGATTGAGAAGAAATGTGTTTCCACCGGGGATATAAACCAGCGAGGCGCGCCGCAGGACATCTTCGATCTCCTTTTGCGTCATCAGTTCGGTATTGACAGCTTCCAGCCGCGCCAGGCCTTTGAAGGACTTTCCTTCCAGCTCCAGCCAGCGTTCTGCATAGAGCGAGGCAAGTGGCAGATACGCCACTATTGGATCATCCTTATCTTCGAGATAAGGCCGGCTGGCTGCAATGATATAGCGGATATCGTTTTCACCGGGGCTGGAGAAAAGATGGAGTTGCATTACAGAGTGCCGCAGAACTTTCTAAGCTTAATCGTAAAAGGTTTATCTGCAAGCGTCGGCATGATATTTATTTATCAATTAGGCTGGCGGCAGAGTGTTAGAATGATCGGCTCGTTTTTGGTGACCACAATCGTATGCTCGAACTGTGCAGCAATGGTCTTATCCAGTGTGCGAAGTGACCAGCCATCTTTTTCCTGAATGACGCGTCCAATTCCTGTGGTGAGAAATGGCTCAATAGCCAGGACCAGCCCAGCGTTGAGAATACGGCGATCATCCGGGTTATAGAAGTTCAGGATCTCTTTTGGATTCTCATGCAAATTACGCCCGATGCCGTGACCTGTCAAATCATAGATAACGTTATACCCGCGCTTTCTGGCTTCATTCTGGACCGTGCGCCCAATCCCGTTTAATGGATTTCCCGCCTTCGCGGCATGGAGTGCCTTCGCCAATGTGGCTTTGGTGGCATCCAGCAGCTTCTCTAAATTGCGTTCGCGTTTCGAGACGATCAACGAGGCGCCCGTATCGGCAAAATAACCATCGAGCTCTGCCGAGACGTCAATATGGATCAATTCACCTTCTCTCAAAACATGCTCATTCGGGATCCCATGCGCAATGACCGGTGAAACGCTAATACAGGTTGCTGCCGGAAAATCATATGTGACTTGAGGAGCAGATCGTGCGCCTTCCGCCTCGAGCATCGTACGACCTATTTCGTCGAGTTCACGCGTCGTCATCCCGGCACGGACTTGCTCCATCATCTTGCGCAAAGTCTCAGCGCAAATGCGCCCAATCGCTTTGAGAGCCTGAAGATCTTTTTCTGAGTCGGCAGTCATGAATTGATTTTATCGCAAAGTCCCCACAAATTTGTATTGCGAATATAGTACCAAAATATTTCAGTTTGGAGTGTAGGGGTACCCCCTTCGGTCAGCGCGAGGATAGTATTATGGAACGATCAAATGCAAATCCCCGAATTCGTGCCAGAGATAGCCTTTCCGCAGGGCCTCTTCATAGGCAATCTCGATATGAGCTTGGCCCGCCAGTGCCTCCAGGATCGCCAGATGCGAGGCTTCCGGCTCGTGCATGCCTGTGATCAGCGCATTGACCATGCGAAGTCCACGTTGAGGCGTGATCACCAGGCAGGTCCAGCCTTCGCTGGCGTGGGCTTTTCCGTCTCCATTGGTCACCGTTTCCAGAGCACGGATGGCTGTCGTTCCAACGGCAACCACACGATGTCCTGAGGCGCGCGCTCTGTTCACCATCTGGGCAGTTTCAGAGCTCACTCGATAGAATTCCTTATAGGGCGGTTCATGAGTCTCAAGATTGGAAACGCCGGTATGCAGGATCAACGGAGCGATCTGTACACCTTTGGCCACCAAACGCTTCAACAACCTGGGGGTAAAGGGACGCCCGGCAGAAGGCATCTCGGCACTGCCGGGTTCGGTGGCATAAACGGTTTGATAATAATCGAGCGGCCATCTGTCTTTGACATAGTTATAGCGAATTGGAAAGCCATATTGCTGCAGGTACTCATCCACTTCGTAGGGAAAACACAATTTCGCCAGCCAGAGAGTTTCAGAAGGTTTGGAATTGTCGTTACAGTCGCTAATATAGGGTTCCTGCAATACGGCAGTTATACCGCCTGGCAAACTCAGGATTTCACCCTGGCGCGCGTCATCGAGATGCTTGGTCTTGCCAAGTTCATCGATGGTGCGGACTTCTACAGTCCAAAGATCATCGTCAAAATGGGTAGATAAATGCAATTCGACTGCAGTCCCGTCACTTCTGGACGCCAACAGCGCAGAGTTGCGGGTACGGCTGGTATTGAGGACCAGAACATCACCTGCATCCAGATATTTATCCAGGTGATAGAAACGGTTATGTCTGATCTGATCCGTGGAATAGTTCGAGACCATCAAGCGGACCTGGTCCCGCCTGAGCCCGCGTGCCTCAGGTGGTGCACTCGCTTCAAGCTCCGGAGGCAGGGAAAATTCAATTAACGATAAGGAAGTTGTAGTCATAATGGATCATCCTGTTGATTCAAGCATTTCGCGTGCTCGATAACGCCCGGAAGGGAGCTGCCCCTGGATCAGGGCTAATAAGCCTGGCACCGACTCTTCTGGTAGAGGTCGATCGCTGATATCTTCCTCGGGGAAAGCTTCCTGCTGCATTTGGGTGCGCATGTCACCGGGGTCTACCCAGTAAATTCGCAGAGATGGGTTCTCCTCAGCCAAAATATGGGAAAGATGTTCCAGGGCGGCCTTGCTGGAACCATACCCTCCCCAGCCGCCGTATGCTTCAATCCCTGCGTCGCTGGTCACATTGATGATGCAGGCATCCGGTTTGAGCGTGGAATGCAGCATCTGAACGATCGCCAACGGCGCAATGACATTGGCGCGATAGACCTCTTCTAATGTGTCGAGGGGATAGGAAAGCAATTCCGGTTGCGGGCTGGGGCCCAAAAGACTGGCGTTGTTCACCAACAGGTCCAGTCCGCCCAATTCCTGGGCTGCTTTGAATAGTTTCTTACGATGAGACTCAGCTGTTACATCGCCTGGGACCGCGATGACTTTGGTCTTTGCCGATAATACAGCCTGGGCCTGCTCCAGGGCTTTCTTGCCGCGGGCATCGATGATCAGTCCCCATCCATTTTCAGCAAGCTGGCGAGCAAGCGCCAGGCCCAATCCACGTGAAGCACCAGTAATAAGCGCATTCTTCATTTTTCTACCTCTAAAAACCATATTGATGTTGAACACCGTCCCGAAGGTTCGTGGCTTCCAATGTCAAGTAAGCATATTTAGAAGAATTTGTTAGGGTCGCCTATGTTACACAAGGCTAACCTTCGGGACGTTCTGTGAGAATCTATTATTTTGACGCAGAATATATGCGAAGGTTTACCCTCTGAAAGTAGGCATGTCAAGTCAAAAATCGACTAGGGAATATAGTTCTTTCGGCTAGGTGAAAAGGAGGCAGGGATCCGTAGTAACGACTTTCCTGACACCGTCCGTCAGGACAGGTGCAGTCGTTTATTTTCAGCGACTGTGCTATCCTCCCGCTCGCCTTCGCTTCGCTAGGTTATGAACTTGTAGGGCAAGAAGATCTCGCCAATCTTTTCTCCGCTCTTTAGTTCATAAAAGTAAATATAGCCTTCGTTATTGCTGGCAGCCAAAACAGATCCATCTGAATTCAAGGCACCGCAGCGCCAGCCGTCGCCGCGCACATAGGCAGTGGAAAACTCATGGATACGCCTATCTTCAGCCAAATTCCAAACACCCATGCCGCTGTGAGTTCCATCGATTGCGTATCCCCAAACGATAGCAAGCTGATGATCCCCACTGAACCGCGTCCAGCCTGAGGCGCCCTGCATTTGTTGATAATAGTGTCCCGCTTTTCCGGTCTCCACATTCCAAAACTCAACACCTGCCTCGCCATAATCTACCAGCATGACTTTTCCATCTTCGCTCAACGTAAAAAAAAGGACATCGCGGGGGATCTCAAAAGAACGGATCATTTTGGCGCTCCGCAGATCCCATTCCTGGATCACCGCTTTATATTGTTCTATCAGGATCAAGGTGTTGTTATCCGTGAACGCCAGATTGGAAACGAACCCATCGACCGGAAACTCTGCTTTAACCTTTCCCTCAGGAAGTTTCCATAAGCGGAACCGGTTTTGCTCCCCTGTGGCTAACCAATTGCCATCCGGGCTGATGGAAATGCTCCGAAATTGCATCTGGTCCGTTGCTTTTTCCTGAAAAAGCAAACTGTAATCCTTGCGATTCCAAACAAAGACGCCATCGTGATTGAAGGCTGCCAGGTATTCGCCGGAGAAAATAGAGATGGAACCGCCAAGCCCGGCAAAAGCTGCCAATTGCTTGAAGCTACGGGCATCGTAAACATATAAACCGGTATTCGTAGTGACAGAAAGTAACTGATCATCCGGCGACCAGCTCAGTTCATATCCAAAATCCTGATATTCCTGGAGAACGCCCGTTGGCGGCGTCTGCGCATACGGGGTTACTGGAGCACAAGCAGAGAGAATCAAAATAAGCAGGAAAAGCTTCTTGAGAAATTTCATAAACATTTCTCCCTGGAAAATTCTAATTGCTTGTGTAGAAATTTCCTTGACGCTTCCCCTACGAAAATGCTACTTCAATTTCCCCAGGATCAGGATCCTTAGCTCCTCCTGCACCTCATCCCACTTGCGGCCCGCATCCAGGATCACCCAGCGATTTGGCTCCTGCCTTACCATTTCCAGATACCCTTTGCGGACGCGTTGATGGAATTCGACGGTGTAAGCATCCAACCGGTTCCATTCATTCTCTTTCTTCTTTCTTCTCAACCCCTCTTCCACATCTACATCCAGCAAGACGGTCAGATCAGGGACCAAACCACCTGTTGCGTACTTTACCAGCGCGCGGACTTGTTCCAGGACCTGTTGGTGTCCATAGCCCTGGTAGGCAATGGTCGAGTCATAGTAACGATCTGAAATGACAATCTCCCCGTCTGCTAATCGGGGCTTGATCACCTGCTCCACAATCTGGGCACGCGCAGCCTGATAGAGCAACGTTTCGGTACGTGGGTGCATTTCCACATTTTTCAGATCATGGATGACTTCACGGATCTGCTCGCCAATCGAGGTCCCGCCTGGTTCGCGGGTGGGGAAAACCGTATAGCCTTTCTCGCGTAAATATTCCACGAGATAAGGAATGTGAGAGGTCTTACCCGAGCCTTCCGGGCCTTCAAGAGTGATGAACATGAGAACTACCGTTCGTGTATGAGAAAAAATTCGGTAAGAAGTGCATCGAATCCATAGCCAATTTTCAAATGCTTGATCTCAGAAGGCTTAAAGAATTGAATATCCGGTCCCAAAACCAGCAAACCGCGTGCCTGTACCTTTCCCAGATAAATATACTGATCGATCATAAAGAGTGGATGGCATCTGTCATATCGTTTCCAAAATGATAGATCGGCCTTCAAGCCGGTCTCCTCTTCGAGTTCGCGGTGTGCAGCTATTTCAGGCGTTTCACTGTTTTTCACGATCCCACCCACCAGAGTCCAATGCTTCGGAAAAGTCATTGATGACTTGTTATCGCGCAATAATAACAAAACTTCGCCTTCCATATTTTCAAGGACGATGGAAACACAGGGAACACGTTTCATGACGTTTAGCCCACTCCTTGAGGCTTCGATGGTGTTTCCAATTTTAGTGCTTAAAGATCAGTTAAAACATTTTGATTTCATTTTAGGTAATTTCTTAGGAGGGTTTTAACTTGGGTCTATTTTATGCCAAAAAATTTAATTATCATGTAATTTTCCGGTATTAGAATAATGAGTTGGTTTCCAAGGAGGCCTATATGTCATTGAAAAGATCTTTATATATTTTACTTGTTATCGTGATTGCCGGAGGTTCAGCCCTCACAGGAGCTATAGCAGGCGGAGCGGTCGTCTACCAGGCCCTTCGGCAGCAGCCGAGTAACCTGCCGGCGCCCATTCAGGAAATTCTGCCAGCGAACAACACAAATCCCGGCCAAACGCTGACTCTCGATACAACCAGTATTGAGACATCGATTACACAATCAGTCCAAAAAGTGGGTCCTACCGTGGTTACGGTGGTAGGAACGATCCCGGGCCAGCTCACCATTTTTGGTCCAACCGGAGATCAGACCGTTAGCGGAACCGGTTTTTTCATCACAGATCAGGGCTATATTCTTACGAACAATCATGTCGTCGAGGGAACCAAGGAAGTGAATATCGTTCTCTCAGATGGCACACAGCAAAAAGCGATGATCGTGGGGACAGACCCTTATTCCGATATCGCGGTGTTGAAAACAGACGGGAAGGTCCCGGCGGTTGCCAAACTGGGGAACTCGGACGTCCTCAAGCCAGGCGAATCGGTGATCGCCATTGGGTCGCCGCTGGGTGACTTCAAGAACACGGTAACGGTAGGGGTGGTCAGTGCAACCGGGCGCTCCATCGACTCTGGCAATGGATACCAGGTAGAGAACCTGATCCAGACCGATGCCGCCATCAACCATGGTAACTCGGGTGGACCCCTGGTCGATCTGGCAGGGGAAGTGATCGGCATCAACACCTTGATCGTTCGCAACACGAACAATGGAGATGTCGCCGAGGGCCTGGGTTTCGCCATTCCGGTCAATACGGCGCAGGCAGTGGCACAACAAATCATTCAAAAGGGTTATTTCGCTCGTCCCTATCTGGGGGTCAGCTTCCAGCCGATCAATCCTGATATCGCGACCAGATATAATTTGCCTGCTCAATGGGGTGTCTACGTCACGGATGTTGCAGGCGGCAGTCCCGCCAGCCAGGCCGGCTTACAGCAGGCGGACATCATTACAAAGATCGGTGAGGTTGCATTAGATGAGAGCCATTCCTACGTCAACACCTTATTCACGTTCAAGCCCGGCGACCAAATTACTTTACAGGTCGTTCGGAACGGCAAAACGATGCAAGTCCAGGTCACGCTTGGAGAGGCGCAGCATAATTAGTTCAAGATCATCTGTTTTGACTGCCAGGGGAAGATAGACAAGTAGACAGGTACATAAGTACACACGTAACCTATGTACCTGTTTATATCTTACCTTTACTCACGAAAGATCCGCACGTGCCGGCGCGGCTCTTTGCCATAGGAGTGACTCACAAGCTCTGCATTGCGGGCCATTTCGTGTTGAAGGCGCCGCACCAGTGAGGGACCTGGAGGCAAATCCACCCAACGCTCGCCGTTGAGCACCGCTGCGATCGCCTGCTGGGTTTGGGTCTTTACATCACTCAGATCAGACGATGTAGATTGATCCTGTGAGGATATATTGAACAGGTCGCTGAGGAACTGTTCCATTTGTGAGACCGTATTCGCACGCAGCACATAAATCGGCATACCGCGATGTTCAGCGTCTACAATCGTTTGCTGGCGGTCACGATAATAGGTCTTCAGTGTCACCAGTGCGTTGGCATCGTCTACATCCTTGACAATCACGGCGGGGACACCCAGTCTCTTTGCAGCTTGCGTCAGCCGGTTGCGTGCCACACCATGTGGATACACTTTAATGGTCTGCAGTGCACCACGTGTGGGTTCGATACGCGTCGCATTCGCTTGTTCAAGCCGTGTGGATGGAGAAGAGACAGCTCCGTCAGATGGTGTAATAGGCTGACGTCCACGCCGAGATGTTTTCGTCTCTTTCGCATCCAACCTGGAGGTTGAGACCGCTGCGGCTTGCTCGATCTGGATTTTGCCTTCAGCATCGCGCATCCGAATTTCAGGCGGAAGTGGGAAGCCGCGCAGCAACGCATCTACCGAAGCCATGGTATCGAGATGGACAGCGAAACGGTCACGGGTTTGGATTTCGATCAGGACATCGAAAGTGGGCGGAGAGCGTCTCTCGAGTACCGTTTTCTGCGTACCGCGTCGACGGGCTTCCTCATCAGACAACGTGACTGCCTCGATCCCACCGACCAGATCGCTCAGTGTGGGGTTGATGAGCAAGTTGTCCAGCGTCTGACCATGGGCTGTGCCGATGAGCTGCACGCCGCGCTCAGCAATCGTGCGGGCTGCAGCAGCTTCGAGTTCACGACCGATCTCGTCAATGACGATGACTTCAGGATTGTGATTCTCCACTGCCTCGATCATCACTTCATGCTGCAGCATGGGTTCACGTACCTGCATCCGGCGAGCCTTTCCCACGGCAGGATGCGGCACGTCACCATCCCCACCAATTTCATTGGAGGTATCCACAATCACGACCCGTTTTGATTCCGCCAGAATGCGGGCAGCTTCACGGAGCAGGGTTGTTTTGCCCACGCCAGGACGACCGAGGATCAACGCAGATTTGCCTGATTCGATAATGTCCTGAATGATGTCGACTGTGCCGTAAACGGCGCGACCAACCCGCAGGGTCAGTCCGACTACTGCGGTGCGCCGATTGCGGATCGCAGAGATGCGATGCAAGGTACGCTCGATCCCGGCACGATTATCCGCGTCGAACTCACCCGTGCGTTCATCCACATAGTCAATCTCGGCCCGGGTGACTTCGGTTTCACGCAGGTTGACCTCATGGTCTACGAAACGGGCAGTTGGGACACGGCCTAAATCTAAAATGATCTCAAGCAAATTCTCAGTGTCATCGGCTTTCTCTACAGCATGGCGGACGTCAAGCGGAAGGACATCGAGAAGCGCATCGAGATCGTCAGTTATTTTTAATTGAGTCATATACAATCGTTTTTTACTAAAGATGATTAGGGACAGCAAAAGGAATACTTGCGCCGCGATATCCCTGATTTGCGCGGCCTACGGGCATTTAAATGTATTTCAGCATGGAAAAGTTCCTGCCTGTTCATTCATTTGTGTATATTATACGAGAAATAGGGGAATCCTAATGTTGGAAAGATATTATAAAAATGAATAAATTGATAGGATTGATAGGCCCCATCGCTTCCCCATGCCGACATAAAGTCCTGTCGAAGAAAATCTTATAAGAATTATTTTTCTTTTCGTTTATTTAACCAGTTTTCTAATGATTTCTGGCTTTCGCCACTGTGGCGCCCTGCCAATAGACCTTCCACGCCAATATGCTCATCCAAATCTGAAAATTCAATAGCATAACCATCACCAAGCAATTGCCAATTTTGCCGTTCTGCTAGTGTAGAATACATGAGACGAGGATACCAAGCTATCGGCACAATAATTCGGCGGCCATCAGTCAAGTCAACCATCAAATCGTCTTCAGTCACGGTAACATTCACGGCAATTGGTTCAATTTCAAGTGCTAAAGTAGTCATTCCATGCCTCCAACAACTTTGTCTCATGCTTTACATGAATATGGGCAGGTTCGCCCCTATCAGAGCTAAAAAATATAAATGTATATTGCCCATCTTGCAAAATCGTTGGCATGATAACTCATCGTATTCTATCATGCCAGAAACTACTTTTTCCCCTCAGCTCTGCTCAGCCGCGATGGCTGTACCGTTACCCCTTTGGGCACGGCCGGGACAGTCTGGCCCTCTTTCACCATATGGACCAGGTGCTTCACCATCACAGCCTGCCGGTCTGCCCCTTGAGCGCCCAGGTCTGCCAGCACAGGTTCCAGCCACGCCTGATAGGAACGCACGCACACATAGACAGGGCGGTTGCGGCGGTCCGGCAGGTTGCTGATCAACGAAGCTAACTTTGCGCTCACCTCTGTCGCTTCGGGATGAATGAGTGGCGCCAGGACAATTCCATACACGCCTTGCATCGCGCTGGCGTAACACTTGACGCCATCATTACACATCCAGCCCAACCCACTTTTCGGCTGCGGCTCGACTGGCTGTAATAGCGGCGGCACAATTTGATAATAAAGACTCTGTATTGACGGTACATGCACGGACTTCACACGCATCCAGTCAAACGATCGGCTGGTTTCCGTTATGGCAGAGACATCCCACATCCTTTGCCAGGCATAAACGGCGAAGCCTGCTTTTCGCAGTGCCACGAAGGCTTCACTGGTTTCATCCACTTCCGCCAGCACATGGAATGCTCCCCATGACCCCGCCTGAACAGATAAACCTTCGATCAACTCGGGCAGGTCCGGATGGTTAAGCTGTGATGATGGAGCGATATAAAGCAACTTCGCAAAGGTCTCACTGCGCGAATGGATAATTCCGCCCAATACGTGCTCTTCTTCACCATTCGCAATCGCAGAATAAATATGCCGCGCCGGGTTGACATAGGCGAACAATCCCACCGCACCGAGCGGATTCCCGCGCGTCAATGTACGTGCAGTATCCAGCCCAACGGCTTGGTCGCGGAAACCATACAGATATGGCAGATCTAAAAGTGCAAGCGGACGAATGGTCATACTTAAATTATATTTCATTGCGAGCCGAAAAGACATGGCAATCTTAAAACCCACATTGATGTTATTCTGAGGGAGGCTCGCGCTGACTGAAGAGTCTCCCTCCACACGAGTGGAACTAATCAGCCAGCGATAAGAAATATTCGTGAAAACGCGGATCGTTCGTCAATTCGGGGTGAAAGGATGTGGCCAGGAGGTGCCCCTGCTGCGCAGCGACAATTCTCCCATCGGGAACAGAAGCCAGCACCTTTGCATCTCCTTGCACAGACTCGATGATCGGTGCGCGGATAAAGACCGCATGGTAATCATCCTTTGTACCGGTTGCTTGTTTTACTTCCGGCACATTAAGATCTGCTTCAAAAGAATCAACCTGGCGACCAAACGCGTTGCGTTCCACCTTGATATCCATAAGTCCAAGCAAAGGCTGGTCGCGGCTGATATCTTTGGAAAGGAAGATCGCGCCGGCGCAGGTCCCCCAAATGGCATGGCGCTGACCGAATTGTTTCAATGGCTCCATGAGATTGTAAGCCACCGCCAGCTTACCAATGGTTGTGGATTCTCCCCCTGGAATGATCAGACCATCCAAACCTTTGAGATGCTCAGGTAAACGTACCTCAGCGGTCTCTACACCCAGCCGCTTGAGCATCGCGATGTGTTCAGCAAAATCGCCCTGGAGGGCTAGTACACCTATTTTCATGTTTACATATACCAGTACACCAGTAGACAAGTAAACACGTAGCAACCCGTGTGTACCTGTCTACGTGTTTACCTCAACTCACCAGCCTCGTCCCGCGATCTTCTCGGCTTCGGGCATCTGTGAGATGTTGCGTCCCACCATCGGCTCACCCAGATCCTTGCTCACTTCCGCGAGAATGCTGGCATCCTGATAATGAGTTACGGCCTTGACGATGGCTGCGGCACGTCTGGCAGGGTCACCGCTCTTGAAGATACCCGACCCGACGAACACACCATCCACGCCGAGCTGCATCATCAACGCCGCGTCAGCGGGGGTTGCAACGCCACCTGCTGCAAAATTGACAACCGGCATACGCCCGAGTTCCTTCGTCTCTTTGACGATTTCATACGGCGCACCGATTTCTTTGGCATAGCTCATCAATTCTTCGTCTGCCATTGTGGTCAGCCGGCGAATTTCGCCGAGCACCGTCCGTGCATGGCGAACTGCTTCGACCACATCGCCGGTCCCGGCTTCGCCCTTGGTACGGATCATCGCCGCCCCTTCACCAATCCGTCGCAGTGCCTCACCGAGATTTCGACAGCCGCACACGAACGGGACCTTGAAGTTGTGCTTCAAAATATGATTTGATTCGTCAGCCGGGGTGAGCACCTCCGATTCATCAATGTAATCGACGCCGATCGCTTCGAGAATTTGTGCTTCCACAAAATGCCCAATGCGGCATTTGGCCATGACAGGGATCGTGACCGAGTCCATAATCTTCAGAATCAAGTCAGGATCAGACATGCGTGCGACGCCGCCGTTCGCACGGATATCGGCGGGGACGCGTTCCAGCGCCATCACCGCGCATGCCCCTGCCTCTTCCGCAATCTTGGCATGTTCAGGTGTGACCACGTCCATAATGACGCCACCTTTAAGCATCTGCGCCAAGCCCTTCTTCACTGCGAAGGTACCAGTCTGTTGTTCCATAGAATTCTCCTAATCGTAATTGGTTTGAGATTTTACCATGCTGCCATTTCGTGGTTCTCCGCCAGCAGTCCCACAGGGACTGCCGCTTCGCGGCGTCCGCAATTGCTCTGCTGGCGAAACTTTTCCTTAATAGTTCACGCCGTTATCTTGCACTTTCCGAGATAACGTTCAAGGTTCAAATGAACGCCCAATTTTGCCCACGAATGAAATTAGATCTGAACACTTCGTGGTATTTCGGCGTATCATCCATGCTTTTTTTGATTCTAGAAGAAAAGTGGCATAAGTTAAGAGCCAATATTTGCTAATAAATCATAGTCCAATTGAATGGAGTGATAAAGCTGGGCAACAATTGGCCCTATTCAAAATTTGAAACAGTGATATATATACCATACCAATATAGTAGGAGGTGCAATGCGCATCCCGCTGGATCGTCAAAGTACAGTACCCCTTTACCAACAAATCGAAAGCTATTTACGGCAGGGAATTCTTTCCGGCAGCCTGGCCGCAGACACTCGCTTGCCAGCCAGCCGCCAACTTGCTAAAGACTTGGGCGTCAACCGTATCACGGTGGAAAACGCTTACGCCGAGCTGGAGACCGAGGGGCTGATCTATTCCAGGATGGGCAGCGGCACCTACGTTCTGCCTCCCGATCCGCTTCTAATTCTGGCCAAAGACGCTCCTGGGGCTCCCTGGCCGCTCTGGCAGCAAAGTATAGAGTTCCAGGACAAGACTACCAAAAATAAACCTGCAAAGGAAACTTTCAGGAAGGCCGGTCAGTCTCCTCATCCTATCAGCTTCGCCAGCGGCATCGGGGATGCTCACCTGTTCCCCGCTGAGGAATTTCGCAAGGTGCTTCAGACTGTCATGCGCCGCGATGGCATTGCCGCACTCGATTATGGGGAACCTAACGGCCATGCCCCGCTGCGTGAGACCATCGCTCACATTTTAGCCAGCCAGGGTCTGCAGACACGCTCTGAAAATATTCTTATCACAGCGGGTTCGCAGCAGGCTTTATCCCTGGTATCACAGCTCCTGCTCAAACCAGGGGATGTCATTCTGGTGGAAAGTCCTACGTACTCAGGCGCCCTGGATTTATTCCGCGCGCTCGACTTTCGAATAGTGGGTGTCCCTGTTGACGAGCAGGGCATGCGAGTTGAAGTGCTGGAGAAACTTCTCCAGCAGCATCACCCGAAGCTCATTTACACCATTCCCAACTTCCACAATCCGACCGGTACTTGCCTGAGCAGTCTACGTCGCCATCAATTGATTATTCTTGCGGACCGCTATAACATCCCAATCCTCGAAGATGATTTCGTGGGCGATTTACGCTACGAGGGGCGCACGCAGCCGGCCCTTAAAGCGCTCGATCCCGGTGGCCGGGTCATTTATGTCAGCACTTTTTCGAAGATCCTGATGCCTGGCCTACGCGTGGGTTTTCTGGTGGCCGAAGGTCCGGTCTACAACTGTTTGGTTAATTTCAAGCGCGTCAACGACCTGGCAACCTCGACCCTGGTTCAACGGGCCCTGGAAGCTTATGTTACTGTTGGACGGTACCAGGCTCACTTACGCCGTTCCTCCCAGATTTTCCGCAAACGCCGGGACTGTATGCTGATGGCGATCCAACGCTACCTGCCAGCCGGGGTCCGCTTCGACCCGCCTCAAGGCGGGCTGTTCATCTGGCTCCAGCTACCTGAAAACTTATCTTCTGAAAAGCTTCTTCCTCTGGCCTGGGAAGAGGGGGTCACCTTCGCCCCGGGCAACGGGTTCTTCCCAGATGGACAGGGCGGCAGGAATTGGCTTCGTCTCAATTTTGTCGCTCAAGCGCCGGAGCAAATCGAGGAAGGCATAAAAAGGCTGGGGAGAGCCATCGATCGCTTGAGCGCGGCTCGATAGAAAACCTTTCAACAAAAGTACGAGCGCATTTTCAGATCAGGGGGCTTGGTGCAATTCACGGATAGAAAAACCTGGACACCTGCCAGTACGGCACCGCATGCACAGTGTAGGTGTCTGGCAAAGTAAACCCACAGACTTTTCAAAAAATCCCTTACCCTTACGAGTTTTATATTCCCAGGCTTGTGGGCCTCATTCTTCCTGCTCCTAAGAGTGAATAACTGGCGAATCAGGACTACCGGGCTAGTACCCGACCAGTACAGGACTAGTACAGGATTAGTACAGAATTCCCGAATTAACTCCGGAAGGAGTCAGGCAGATTAAGACATGCGTTGCCAGAGAAAGGGGCAGAGTTGCGGGCTCGATCAAATTGTTGTGAGATTGAGCAGTCCCTAAAAAGCATGTTCCACCTCTTGACAAAAACATCAATCGGAATACAATTGTGACAATGATACAATTAGTTCAATGATACAAAGATACAATATTTGATGAATAAGAAACTAATTCTCCAGATTGACTTCCGTTCGGGCTTGCCCATTTACACCCAAATCGTGAATCAAGTGCAGGCACAGGTCGCGGGAGGCATTCTAAAACCAGGCGATCAGTTGCCAACCGTTCGAGCACTGGCTGAAGAATTACGCGTCAATTTCAATACGGTGGCAAGGGCTTATCGCATATTGGACGAAGCCCGCATTATCTCTACCCAACAAGGACGCGGCACATTCATTATCGAAATCCCGCCGCCGAAAGTAACCGCGCGCTTGCGCAGAGAATCATTGGAAGCGTTAACACAGAGATATCTTAGTGAGGCCATGCGGCTGGAGTTCTCAAAAGATGAGATCAATGAAATGATCCAGGATCAGTTCAAAGTTTGGAAAGCTGGTGTTGAGCAAAATGCCAATGAAAGAAAAGAAATTGAAAGTGAATGAATCGAGACAAGGAGAATACTGCAATGGAATCAAAGTTTATGAAGAACATCATCCAAAAGAAGCCAGGGAAAGACGACCAACATATCTCTGGCATCGCGGGGACCGTATTTGGTGTCTTGCTGGTCGTGGATGTGCTCGGTGCAATCTGGATGGACGGCCAGATTGCTGATATATGGATCGGCCTGTTCGTGGTCGCAATGACACTTTTGGCTACCTATATGTTGTTTGCGCTCAAGGTTGCCTCCCAATGGGAAAAAGCCGTTGTCCTGCGACTGGGCAAATTCCACGGATTACGCGGCCCGGGTGTATTTTGGATCATTCCAATCGTGGATAACATTCCATCGTGGATCGACCATCGCGTCATGGTCACGCCGTTCTCTGCTGAGAAAACGCTCACGAAAGATACGGTGCCGGTCGACGTGGACGCCGTATTGTTCTGGGTCGTTTGGGATGCCGAGAAAGCTGCGCTCGAAGTCAAGGATTATCAATCCGCGATCGCCTGGGCAGCCCAGACAGCGCTCCGTGACATTATCGGTCGTATGATGCTGGCAGATATCCTCATTGGCCGCTCTGCAATTGACGAAGAACTTCAGCACATCATCGACGAGCGTACTACACCCTGGGGTGTGACCGTAAACTCGGTTGAAATCCGTGATATTGTCATCCCGCAGGACCTGGAAGACGCAATGTCCCGCCAGGCGCAAGCGGAACGTGAACGCCAGGCTCGCGTCATCCTGGGCGAATCTGAAAAACAGATTGCCGCTTCGTTCTCTGAGGCTTCTGAGGCTTATGTGCACAATCCGACCGCACTGCACCTGCGTGCCATGAACATGCTTTTTGAAGGCTTGAAGGAAAAAGGTGCATTGGTGATCGTCCCAAGCTCGGCGATTGATACCATGAACCTCGGTGCAATTGGCGGACTGGTTTCAATGGCGCAGAACAACGCGCCAAAGGAATAGCTCAAAGCGGCCGGTGAAGGAAACTGCCGGAGATAAGCTCGAAAGGATGGCTCGGCGTGATTCAATATGGCACTTGGCGCCCCTATACAGGCAGTGATGCACTTTTATTAGCGGCAACACTTCTTCTTGTTGCCGGTGCGCTGGCCTATCTGGGAACCAGGCTGCCTCATCCTGTCGCTGTCCAGAGACCCGGCAGGACGGTCAGTTTATTTCTGGTGCTGATATGGCTTCTCTCCTTTCTGGTACTGGGGATTGCTGTCGCTGTTTATGTCAAAACGCTGTTCGATCAGGTCGGTAAGGTCAGTCTGCCTGACAGCCCGGTTGCTCCCATTACGTACACCTCGGCATTGATTGCCTTTCTGCTCATCACATTTCTAAACCGGCAGCGCGGTCTGAAGATTGCTTTGGGCAGCGCCCTGGTTGGCACGATCGCGGCACCCATGATCTTTGAGCTTCCCTTCGACCTGATCGTGATGTGGAGGACTTATGCGCCCACGCCTGCTGTGCCATTTACACTGCTCTATTTCCTGCCGTTATTTCTCTGGGAGATTTCCAGCTTCTCGCTATTGACCTTATCATCATTAGCGAGGCTATCAAAGTTCACCTTGTTCTCTCTGGCAGCCATGTTCCTCGTCTTTGCAATTTGGGCCATCTTTGGTTTCTCTTATCCTTTTACCCCACTGCCGCTTGCTTTTAACGCGCTGGCAAAGATGCTCTGTTTCATTACTGCCATCACGCTATTTCTCCATAGAAGGAGCACCGCAACACTCATTACTCAATCCTCCAGCACTATTCAGCCTGCTTAACTCGCAACATACAAAAGGAAAAGGAATGTCCACTCGTACTACCACTATCGTCGTCTTACTGCTGCTGCTTGCAGCCATCCTGGCAGGTCTCCTGCTCTGGAATCGTTTGCCCGAACAAATGGCCTCTCATTGGGGCGTCAATGACCAGGTGAATGGTTACATCTCCAGGTTCTGGGGCGTGTTCCTGCTGCCTCTGATCACACTGGGAATGCTGGTGCTGTTCCTGGTTGTGCCCTCGATCGATCCACTCAAAGCGAACATCGCCCAATTCCGCAAGGCATTCAACGTATTCATTGTGTTGATCGTAGCGTTCATGCTTTATCTCTACGGTCTGACACTGGCCTGGAACCTCGGATATACCAGTTTCAAAATGAGCGGTGCCATGCTGCCGGCCATCGGATTGCTCTTTATCTTCATCGGCTTTATGCTGAGACAAGCGAAGCGCAATTTCTTTATCGGCATTCGCACACCCTGGACGCTCTCCAGTGATACGGTCTGGAACGAGACCCATCGCATTGGCGCCGTTCTGTTCATGATCTCGGGTGCGTTGGCTTTCATTGGCGGCTTCTTTGGCGGAAAGACCGCTTTCTGGCTGATGTTCATTCCCATCATTGGCTCAACGATCTTTCTGCTGGTTTACTCGTACGTGCTCTATCAACGCGAAACCAGGGCCTGAGTCAAAAACACGCATGTTTCACGTGAAACGCAGACAACATGAAAACCATCATTAACTGGAAAGTCTTCTTTCTTTTATGGATTGCATCCATCCTGGCTGTAATTGCAATCCTGCCATACTCGCTCTCATTACAAAGTGGTACCCTTCAGAGTTTGAAGTTGCCGATTCCACTGTGGCTTGTCCTGGTGATCCAGGTCCTTCAAAACGCGCTGCTGTTTGCCATCGCAATATTTGGCGGGATGTTCTTCGCCAGCCGCGTCGGTCTCGGGACGCCGATCCTTAATTCTGCGACCCGGGGTGAACCCGTCGCCGACAAAATCCGCGCCATCCTGCCGCTGAGCAGTATTCTGGGTGTCCTTGTGACATTGATCGTCCTCGGCCTGGAAATCTTCTTTTTCCAGCCAGCTATGCTGAAAGAACTGGGCAGTTCTGCAGCTGCCCTGAACCTGCGGACAGCGCAGCCCGCAGCCTGGAAAGGATTTCTCGCCTCGTTCTACGGCGGGATTGCAGAAGAGATCTTGTTGCGCTTATTCGTGATGTCCTTCTTTGTCTGGCTTGGACGTTTCCTCAGCAAGACAGTCGAAGGGAAACCCACCGCCGCAGTCATCTGGATCGCAAACATTCTTGCGGCAGTTTTATTTGGGCTGGGGCACCTTCCAGCAACGGCAGCTCTTGTTCCGATTACATCGCTTGTGATCACCAGGGCGATCGTTTTGAATGGACTCATCGGCCTGGTAGCCGGCTGGTTATATTGGAGACGCGGCCTGGAAGCCGCGATGATCTCACACTTTTCGGCAGACCTTGTTCTACATGTCTTGCTGGCTCTGTAGGAGGTTCAAATGGCGGAAGAAATCAAACAATGGGAATATCGGATTCAAACGATTGGCAGTATCTTCGGCACCAAAGATGAACAAATCCAGGCCACGCTGAATGATTGGGGTACGGAGGGCTGGGAAGCGATCAATGTGTATACGCCATACGGCAGCGGCAAGATTACCATCGTTGCCAAACGTCTGATGACAGACCGCACGCGTCGTGCCAGGTCCATGCCATCCTATTCCTCCTATTAAGGAGAAAAAATGCTTACTGCCGCGCATGTAATCAGCTTTCTGGGCATGATCGTGTTGCCCGTCGTTTTGTGGATTTATTTCACAAGAAAGTTTACGCTCTCGTGGAAACTTGTGCTTGCCGGCGGCTTGACGTTTATTGCGTCACAAATCCTTCACATCCCATTGGTCATCGCCATGGGATCATTCTTGAAGGGTGTCTCTTTGCTTGTCAATGCCATGATCCTTGGCCTGCTCGCCGGCCTTTTCGAAGAGACTGCTCGCTATGTTTAGTTCAAATTCATTCTCAAGAATACCCGATCATGGAAAGAGGGAATCCTCGTTGGATTGGGGCATGGCGGTACGGAGGCAGTGATCCTCGGCGTTCTCGCTGCGCTGGCTTTCGCCAATATGATCGTCTATCGAAACATTGACCTAGCTACTGTGCCGACTATTCCCGCGGAACAACTGGAGTTGGCAAAGCAACAAGTCGCCGCGTATTGGTCTACGCCGTGGTATATAGGCTTGATCGGCTTCGTTGAACGTGTTTTTGCGATCTGTCTGCACGTGAGCCTGTCAGTGATGGTGCTATACAGCATTACACACCACAAGCCAATCTGGTTTTGGTTGGCTTTGCTCTGGCATGCGGTTGTAGATGCTGTGGCCGTGTATGTCGGTCAAGAAGCCGGTGTTCTTGCTGCTGAAGGAATGGTTGCCATCTTTGCAATCATCAGTATATGGATTGTTCTAAACATGAGATCTAAATTTTCTCAAGATCCAATAATCCTGTCTGAGCAGGGAGTGACAACCTTTTAAGAATCTCTGTAAGATAGGAAAGATAGAGCTACCAATGCATCGAGATGTGGGTCCGACGGAATGAGCTGCCGGCTCAGAAAGAAGCGCTGCTGACGATCTCGAACAAATATCCGCCTGACTTTTATCAGGCGGATATTTCTTATCCCAATAATTAGAACAAATATTCTAATTTACAAAGAAGGTAAAATCGGACCATGCAGAATAAACTTCTTGCCCTTATTATCCTTATCTCTCTTGCCATTGGCACGTTTACGTTAAGGCGCGGACACGAATGGGGAGACGATTTCGCCTGGTACATTTTGCAATCGAAAAGTATTTTGAACGGCACCACCGACCAGTTCATGCAGGAAAGCGCCTTCACAAATTATCAATCGACCACCTATCTCGGCCCCCTCGCCTACCCATGGGGATACCCTTTGATTCTTACTCCTGTTTATGCGCTTAAGGGCATCAGTCCACTGGCGCTGAAGTTACCTGCATTAATTTTCTACGCCGGCTTCTTAGTCTGCCTTTATCTCTTGATGAGAGACCGCCTCACCCAGAATGAAAGTCTGCTTGTCGTTTCTCTGTTTGCATTCAATCCCCTGCTGATCCAGTTCCTTGACCAGATCCTTTCGGATATTCCGTTCCTCTTCTTTTCCACATTGTCATTGCTGCTCATGACGGGGAAAAATAAGCACAACGCACTTTCCTACGCCCTGATCGGAACATCTATCTTCTTTACTACCTTCCTGCGGACAACAGGAATTCTGCTGTTGGGGAGCTTCCTGATTGTCCAGTTTTTCCAATTCGTGAAAAATCACACATATCGTCCGGCAGCCATGGAAATCATCCGGCGTGTCTTGATCGTATGTTTGGTATTCGCACTCTTTTGGTTGTCAAATGCTTTCCTATTCCCCAGCGGTGGCGAATCCTACTTTTCTCAATATGCCGGAATGACTCTGGCAAGGATCAAAGACTCTATCGTCGCCTACTTCAATGTCTTCAGTCTGTTCTTTGGAGAGGCCAAAGGCTGGAGATATTTATATTATGGTCTGTTTGCCTTTTTTCTATGGGGCGCCTGGGAAAAGCGCAAGCAGGAGCCACTCTTTCTTTTGTTCTTTGCGCTCTGGATGCTTGTGCATATCACGTACCCTTATTGGCAGGGGTCACGCTATATCTTTCCGCTCCTGCCCATCTTCATTTATCTTGCATTTGAGGGGATGAAGGCTGCTATCGAGTGGCTGCCAGACAACTACAGCAAACTGGGACAAAGGACGCTTTATGGCTTCTGGCTCCTGATCGCTCTGGTTTTCCTATTCATCTCAAGCGCCCATGCTTATGCCAATGTACGAGATCACCGGGCAATCAACGGTCCATTCGATCCATATAGCGTAGAAGTGTATAACTACATCAAGGACAAGACCCCGCCCCAAAGCGTAGTTGTCTTCTTCAAACCGCGCGTCATGGTGATGATGACAGACCATCGAACGATTATGAGCACCGAATGTGACCGCATGCTCAAGGGAGATTATATTGTCTTGAGCAGAAAGGCTGGCAGGAACCAGCAAATTCCGCTAGAGGATATCGGAGCCTGCAATTTGCCTTTAGACCAGGTTCTTAAAAATAACCGCTTCATCGTCTACAAAATACAGAAATAGGGCTTGAATCCGACAGTTAAAGTCTGTAAACTATATGTATGACGACGGGACAACTTCGTGATCTGGAAAGCCAACCCCAACAACTGAAACGCCTGGTCGAGTTGAGCGTCATCCTCAACTCGACGCTTGACCTGGATGATCTGCTCCAGCTGATCACTGGCACCGCTACTGAGCTTTTAGACTGTGAAGCTGCCTCGATCCTGTTATACGACGAGAGGCATCCCCGTTTATTCTTTGCCGCCGCCACAGGCTCGGACCCCGCAAAACTGGCCGAAATCCCGGTCCCGATCGAGAACAGCCTGGCCGGGACGATCTTCCGTACCAACCGCCCTATCATCCTGAATAACGCAGAGCAGGACCCCCGTCACTTTTCCCTTGTGTCAGACATCATTAAATTTAAAGTCAAGACTTTGCTCGGCGTACCGATGCCGATCAAGGATCGGACAGTCGGTGTGCTGGAAGCGGTCAATAAGCGCAACGGTGTGTTTAATGAACACGATGTCACCCTCCTCTCGGTTGCAGCTGCACACGCTGCCATCGCGATCAACAACGCCCGCCTGTTACGTGCCACACAGCGGGCACTCGAAAAGGTCAAAGAATCCAATCAGTTGAAAAGCAACTTCCTGACGCTGGCTTCCCATGAACTTAGAACTCCTCTCGGCCTCATCATAGGCTATTCATCCTTCCTAAAGGAAGACACCAAAGGGGAACTTTCTGACCAGGCAGATCAGGTTCTGACCGCGGCCAGACAAATGCGCTCCATTCTCGATGAGATGAACAACCTGGCCATGCTCAAATCAGATGAAATGCTTCTGAAGCCACAAAAGGTTGCCATGGAGGATATTCTGGCCTACGCCTGCGAAGGGATCAAGGATATTGCGTCTACGCGTAAACAGAATCTGATCTATGCTTTTCCCGAAGAAGCCTTCATTGTCAATGTGGACATTGATAAAACCGCTCTGGCGTTCGGCAACATTCTTGGCAATGCAATTCGCTTTTCCCCGGAAGGCAGTGAGATTACGATTGGCGTGACGAAGGATGGGGATCAGGTGCTGGCCTGGATCCGGGATTGCGGGATCGGTATTCCGGTTGATAAATTACAAAAGATCTTCGAGGAGTTCTATCAGATCGAGCCGCCGAACACACGTCGGTATGGTGGGCTGGGGATTGGACTCACGATTGCAAAAGGATTGATCGAAGCCCAGGGTGGAAAAATTTGGGCTGAATCTGAAGGAGCAGGGATGGGTTCAACCTTCAAAGTGACGCTGCCAATTGTGTAATATTTCACTTGTCGAGTGAGCGGTGCTCGCCCCGCTTCGCCTCCACTCAGCGCGAACGGGAACCAGGAAGATCAAAAGCGCCGAGAGAGTCTCGGCGCTTTTGATCTTCCTTCATTATCCCAAATGCATTGGCATGATCACATGCAGGAATTGATCATCGCCCACGGGGCGGACCACGCCCGGTGCATTCGGCGCCGACGTTTCCAGGGCAACGTTCGGTGTGCGGATCACTTCCAAAGCTTCACGCAGGAATTTGACATTGAACGCGATCAGCAAGCCGCTACCGTCTACTGTCGCCTCGACAATCGTCTCATTCTTGCCGGTCTCTTCTGAAGTGGCGGTAATTTCCACTTCACTGGGTTGCATATCGCTCTGGGCAGTCTTGATATTAAAGCGGGCCACATTTGAACCTTCACGGGCAAAGATTTCCGCTTGCTTGCAGGCTTTTAACAACGAGGAAGTTGAAACCAGTGTACGTGATTTGTAGGAACGCGGAATGATCTGCTGAAAATCGGGGAATGTCCCATCAATCAATTGGGACACGACTTCCACATCTTTGACGCGGAAGACCACCTGGCCACGTCCTTTTGGCAGGACCATGTAGATCGGTTCCTCACCATCGGTGGCGACCCGGGCTAATTCCTTCAGGGCCTGGGCGGGGACAATCGCAGAAAGGGGAGCAGAAGAAGGCGTGGAAAGGACCGCTTTGCGGACGGACAGTCTGAATCCATCTGCGGCGGCCATCGTCAGCTTGTCTTTATCCACCTGCACGAGCACACCCATCAGCACGGGACGCGCCTCATCCGAAGACGCCGCGAACGCTACCTGATGGATCATTTCGCGGAAATCGCCGACATTGATCTGCACAGCCCCATCGAAATCAGGCACAGGCATCGGCGGGAACTCCTGTGCATCGATACACTTGATATCGTTCGTCGAACTTCCACCGCGCACATTCAAAGTCTGCGTCGAGGGATCCAGTTTCAGCAAAACCTGGTCACCTGGCAACGTGCTCACCAGGTCGGAGAACGTGCGAGCGGGCACAGTGGTAGAACCTTCTTCTTCGATGCGGGCAGGGATCCAGCATGTAATGCCCATTTCAAGGTTCGTCGCAGAGAGTCGCAAACGCCCTTCATCTGAAGCGATCAACACATTGGCGAGCACAGGCAATGTACTGCGCGGTGAAACCGCCTTTGCAACAATGCCAAGACCACGAGCAAGATTTTCTTGAAGGACGGTTACTTTCATGTCATGTCTCCTCGATAATGGAAATGCATTCCAATTTTACTTCAATGCGAGCGACTGCCACCTTAAACTATCCAACCACAAGCGATATACCCAATGCTAACAACATAATCAAGAGTTGCAACGCGAACAATGCCGCGAAGACGTATATGGCGATGGTCCATGGCGACCGGCCCGCTTTTTGTCTTCGGATTTCCTGGCCCTCTGCCAATTGTTGTACGGATTGTGCCGCCTGCACTACGTCATCTGTCCACACAAGGTCCTTCGCTTCATTCTGGACCACGATCCTGCTTCCGTCAAAAGAACGGACCCACTCCGGCGCGTTGACCGCTAAACTCCCGTTCAAGAGCAGGGCATTGAAATTTCCCTCCGGCTTCTGATCTGCACTCGTCGCGGTTACCCGTACCTTTGAGCCAAGTTTCAGCAACGCAGCCTGGACAGAGTCAACAAAACCATTTTCGGCATCGACAACCAGTATTGAATATTCACTTTGTTTGTCCGCGAGTACATCGGCTGTGGAGGCTCCATCTCTGCGCAGGACATTTAGATGATAGATCAGCACCACACCGAACAGGAAAAGCAATTGTGTGAGGTTGAGCACATCGTTTACAAAACTACTACCCGCATCGCCCGTCAAAACAACTTTGAGAAGCCGATAAACCAATGCAACCGCCGTCGCCATCCCGCCAATGACAGATGCAAACAACGCCAGATACAGATAAGTTTTCCGAAGCACGGAGCGGCGCGCATGGTCACCCATCTCTCCTTGAGATAGCGCTTCCGCTTGCATCGGTCGCCACATCATTAACCAGAGAGGCAATCCAACGATCAGAGAAGAAATGGCTCTGGCAAGGGTGCCGCGCCTGGAATCGCTCATCAAAATTCCTGAGCCGGTCGCCATATCGATAATGAATCGCAGCAACGTAGTCGTACCGATGAATGCCACAACCAACCCAATCAATGCCAGGATGTAGTTATACAGTCGCTTCATGCCAGCCTGGCGGACTCTATCACCTACAGCTTCGATGTGACGATTCAGCCAATATCCATAATAGGCCCACACAAAACCAAGCGGCACACCCACAGAGATTGGTCCGCCAATTTGCTGAATGAAATATTGAAACGTCCAGTCTGCCCCAAGCACCCAGGTAATGATGGTATTCACCACCATGGAAGCCGTTGTGATCACCGTGATGACACCGCCGAGAGCAAGGAGATAGAGAATGCCCAGACGGAGCATCGAACCCATTTCTGCGGGGTCAGTCAACGAATTCTGAATGAGGCGCCATGAATAGACCCAGATCGGGGTTCCAACCACCAGCAAGGCAACTCCATTCACCACAACCTCACGCCCGAGCTGCCCTAAAACATCACCCGGAACGTAAAAGAGCGACCGCAAAATTTGTTGTGTGCCAAAGACGGTCATCAGCAGACCGTAGAGCACCCAAATATAGCGATACAGGCGGCGCACTTCCGTGAAATTCTCTTTATCAGGGAGTGCAGCCCATTCGCTACGCAGGATATTCCAAAAGTAGGCTGCAACGATCCCATTCATGACAATGGCTATCAGATTGTCGGCAAGTGTTTGATTCCGGAAGGCACTAAAGGCACGCTGAATCCCCAGCCCCACGCTCTGGACCAATGAACGATCAATGAACGACAGCAGGTTTTGCACAACCGGGATCAGAGTACCAAGCAAAATCGCATAGAAGAAGACCGCGCGCAATGGAGCAGTCTTTTCTTCTTCATCACGTGCGGCCGCTCGCTGTGCCCACAGCCAATGGACCAGAAAAATAGGCACACCGACCAGGATCAGGGCCATGGCTTGCGCCAGTGCATCTGCCCCACCTGAGATCGTCTCATCGATGATGGAACGCAATAAACCGACCAATCCCCACAACACAACTTCGATACTGATCAGAGCAACAAGATAAAAGTATAAACGACGAATGGATTTCATGATGTACTCCCTACGCCCTGAGCGGAGTGCTGTGTTTGCCGGCCCGCAGTCCAAGGGCAAGATCACTGGGAAACTTGCGCTTCGACTCCACCATCAACGTACATCCGGGCTCTGCTCAGCGCGTAACTTATTTCGGTGGCGCTTGATACCAGTTGTAATCCCAGAAATAATAGCCCGGCATGGAAGATAACTTCCACGCGCCCCCCTGCCTGACAAGGAGCGCACGTTGCACATCGCGTGACCCCGTCGAGAACGGATCACTGGGATTGTAGATCATGGCCACTTCGACGGAGGCAGTGTCACTGTTGACCTCAGATTTACCAATATCCACTGCGGAATTATTCGGATTGACCATTCCCTTTATAAAGGAATCCCTGAACTGCTCATAAGTTGGCTTGTTTTCAAGATCGGCGAGATAGCCATAGGCTTTCTGATAATCGTCATTCAACACGGCCAGCACATAGTTATGGACTACACCCTCGGGCGCACTCTCTGAAACATAAGCTTGAGTATCCTTGCGGATGAAAAATACTGCTAATGCAACCACCACCAAAACGACGATGCCGACCAAAATGCCTGTCAGGAAACGGTCTTGTTTCATAGTGCCTCCATGGGTTTACGCGATTTCATTGTATAGGTTTTGATGCTAAAAGGCAAGCAAGGCAATATCAGCACCAGTACCAGAAAATACTGCCCAGGAGGAGGGTCTGGCGGTGATCGTAAAGCGCAGCATAGCAAGCAGAAAGTGAATAGACTCCGAATGGGGGCTATAGGCAGCATATAGCCACCATATAGCCACCTTATAGGCAACCCAAAAGCATAGCGAACCTGAAGCGACCGATCCTCGAGTCTGTTCTTAGCTCTGCGCTGATTCACCCTGCGGTTGAAGAGCGAAGGAGCCCTGTGGGACTGCGAGGTGGAAAAGCTCGGCCGGTATCCATAGATTTACGAATCTCCTATTACCCCTTTGGTATACTTGCCTCACAACAGCTCAAGGAGAAACATATGACCATTTCTGCTCCGCGTTGGGACCTTTCCAACGTTTATCCCTCGCTCGAATCAGAGGAATTCAAAGCCGCCGTTGGCAATTATAAGAAGCAAGTCACAGCTCTTCAGAAATTCTTCAAGAATGAACTAAGCAAAGCAGGCACAAAGACAAAAGCCAAAGACCTCGCTCCTCTGGTCGGGAAAGCCATTGACCAGATCAACAAGATCCAGACGCTCTCTGCCACCATTGTGCCGTTCATCTATTCGTACGTCAGCACTGACTCACGCAATAAATTGGCTTCGAAGACCCTTTCCGAATTTGAGCAGGCCAGCCTGCCGATGAACCAGCTCATGACTCAGTTCACAGCCTGGCTTGGTGAGATCGCGCCCAAACTGGATAAAGTCGTCGCAAACAACAAGTCCGCTGCGGCGCATGAGTTTATGCTGCGCGAGGCCGCCGAACAAAGCAAGTATCTGATGAGCAAAGCGGAGGAAGCCCTCGCCGCGGAGCTGTCTTTGAGCGGAGGCAACGCTTTCGAAAAATTGCAGGGGACAGTGACCTCCCAGCTTGCTGTGGACTTTGAATTGGATGGCAAAACCCAGAAACTGCCTATGCCCGCCCTGATCAATCTGCGTTCCCATCCTGATGAAGCCACACGTCGACGCGCCTATGAAGCCGAGAATCAGGCCTGGGAAACAGTCAAAGAGACTCTGGCGGCCTGCCTGAACGGGGTCAAGGGCGAAGCGAACACCTTGAACAAAAAGCGCGGCCGGAAGGACGCCATCCATTCATCTCTCGACACGGCGCGCATCGATCGCAAGACTCTTCAGGCCATGCTGGCAGCCATGCAGGATTCCTTCCCGATGTTCCGCAAGTATTTCAATGCCAAGGCAAAGAAACTTGGCAAGGAAAAACTTGCCTGGTGGGACGTCTTCGCGCCGGTTGGCAAAGCAGACAAGGTCTACTCATTCGAAGAAGCGCGTGATTTTGTCATTGAAAACTTTGGGAAGTTCTCCCCCGATCTGGCGGCGCTCGCCAAACGTGCCTTTGACAACAACTGGATCGATGCCGAACAGCGCGAGGGCAAGCGCGGCGGTGCATTTTGTATGGAAGTGCAAGGGGTGAAGGAAAGCCGTGTCCTTTCCAACTTCGACGGCTCGTTTGATCAGGTCAGTACCCTGGCGCATGAATTGGGACATGCCTTCCATAACGAATGTGCCTATCAGGCAAACAAAACCGTCTTGCAGCAGCTCACGCCCATGACACTGGCGGAAACCGCCTCGACCATGTGCGAGACCATCGTAACGGAAGCGGTCATCTCGTCCACACAGGACCCACAGGAAGAGCTGGCAGTTCTCGAAGCACAAATCCAGGGCGCCGCTCAGGTCGTCGTGGACATCTATTCCCGCTATCTATTCGAGAAGGAAGTCTTCGAGCGCCGCTCGCAATCTGAGCTCTCCGCCGACGATTTCAACGACATCATGGAACGCGCCCAAAAGGCGACCTACGGCGACGGCCTCGACGAGCGTTACCTGCAAAAGTTCATGTGGACCTGGAAGCCCCATTACTATTCGCCCAGTTTGTCGTTCTACAACTACCCGTACGCCTTTGGTCTGTTGTTCGCCACAGGCTTATATGCGATTTATCAACAGCGCGGCGCAAAATTCGTTGAAGACTACGAAAAACTGCTTGCCTCTACCGGCGAAGAAACCGCCGCCAAACTCGCCAAACGCTTCGGCATTGATATTACCAGGCGCAAGTTCTGGGACGACAGCATTGCCATTATCGGCAAGCGGATCGACCGCTATTCCGAACTGTAACCTGAAGTTCCTCCGGTCACCAGGGCGATGCCGTGGTGACCGGAGGAGCTTATCCATAAGTCATGCCCAAAAAACACTTTGTCCTGCTGGCAATCTCGATTCTTGTTCTTTCGCTACCAGCTTGCAATGCACAAGCTACACAAACCGAATTGCCTCCCACAACAACGCAAATCGTTGAGGCTACCCTCACACAATTGCCAGCCGCTCTTCCGCTGACAGAGGCTGAGGTCCCGCGCGTGTCTGTGCAGGAAGCAAAAGTTGCTTTTGATAGCGGTGAGGCCCTCATCGTGGATGTGCGCAGTCCTGAGGCCTATGCAGCGAGCCATGTGCCGGGCGCCCTTAACGTCTCGCTGGGAGAAATCGAGACCAATCCTGCCGGACTGAAGCTCGCGCAGGATCAATGGATCATCACCTACTGTACCTGACTTAATGAACATACCAGCGCCCGGGCGGCGTTCGTCCTTTTGCATAACGGTTATACACGCGTGACCCCTATCCTGGATGGGTTTCAAGCCTGGCTCAACGCCGGATACCCTGTTGCGCCCTAGAGTGAGACCTCTCGCTCTACAAGATCAATCATGAAAATTCTTTCCATTGACCACGTTCAAATTGCCATGCCTGCCGGTGAAGAAGAAAGGGCACGTGCCTTTTATATTGCCCTGCTAGGGTTTACCGAGATCCCGAAACCGCCTGACCTTGCAAAACGCGGCGGAGCATGGTTCCGGTCAGAAAGCGTTCAACTTCACCTCGGCGTTGAACAGGATTTTCACCCTGCGCACAAAGCCCATCCCGCTTTCGTTGTAGATGATCTTGGGGCGCTCATCGCGAAAATTCAAGCTGCCGGGTATGACACAGACACGTCTCAGCCGCCCTTGGAGGGATATAAGCGTGCGCATATCTTTGACCCTTTTGGAAATCGGATTGAACTGATGGAGAAACTTCGATGACAAATGCCCCCCTTGTTACGCCTTGGGCTGATCCTGCTGCCCCTACTCAATCCACGCTCTGGCAGCACATGATCGACGAAGGCTTACAACCGTATTCCTGGTCAAACGGACCGTTTGACGTATATTCTGCACATTCGCATTCATACAACAAAGTCATTTATGTGGTACGGGGGAATATCACATTTGGTTTGCCAGACCTTGGCCAGAAACTAACATTGAAAACAGGCGACCGGCTTGACTTGCCGGCCGGCATCGTCCATGACGCGCATGTGGGAGCCGAGGGGGTCGTCTGCCTGGAGGCCCACAAAGACTGATTTAAGGGAATCGGTGATTGCTGGAGGAGAGCAAGATGATTCAATAGAACCCTTACGAAAATCTGACCACGGTCCCTAATGGTTCAGGTCTATTTGCTCAGCCTGACAACGCACTGATACGAGAAATCTAATAAAAAGGACGCGCTTTTCACAGCGCGTCCTTTTTGTTCAAAGTTTGAAACCGGGCAGGCTAAGTTTACCAGTCGCCGTGGAGCCAGCCGCGGATTTGCATCGCATCCACTACACGCTGAATGGAAACCATATAGGCTGCATCGCGCATGTAGACATTTTCCTTCTCGGACATATGAAGCACATCATTGAAGGCAGACGTGACCTTTGCATCCAGTCGCTGAAGCACTTCCTCTTTGGACCAGTAGAAATTCATATCGTTTTGTACGCCCTCGAAGTACGAGGTCGTCACTCCGCCTGAATTGCATAGAAAATCAGGGATGATGAAAATCTTGTTCTGTTTAAAGACTTCATCAGCTTCCGGCGTGGTTGGGCCATTGGCGCCTTCGGCCACGATCCGAACACGGCTCGACATCTTTTTGATCGTGTCGGTATTCACATGGCCCTCGATCGCAGCGGGGATCAGCACATCTGCTTCCTTGGTGATCCACGCGCTTCCATCTTCCACAAGATAACCAGCTGCCTCTGCCTTTTTCCGGTCAATCGTTCCATATTGATCAACAATCGAAAGGAGGAAACGGCCATCCACACCATCTTTGTGACTATAGGTGTAAGACTTTTTATCGTTGCGATCCCAACAGGAGACGCAAGCTACTTTTCCACCGAGCATTTCCACAAAACCGATGGAGGCATATTGTGCTACATTGCCGAAGCCTTCAATTGCCGCAACACATTTTGTTGGATCCATCTTAAGATGCTTCATGGCTTCGCGCACGGTGTAGATCACACCAAAACCTGTTGCTTCGGTGCGCCCTAGTGAGCCGCCGCCACCTACCGGCTTGCCGGTGAACACACTCGGTGTATAAACCCCCGTTAACTTGGAGTACTCGTCCATCATCCAGCCCATCATCTGCGGGGTCGTACCAACATCCGGCGCAGGGATATCCTGCCGTGGTCCTAAATTCTTTACCATTTGCTGTACCCAACCACGGCACAGATGTTCCTTTTCATTCGCCGAGAGTTTGGAAGGATCTACGATGATGCCTCCCTTGCCACCACCGAGTGGGATATCCACTGCGGCGCATTTCCAGGTCATCCACATGGAGAGGGCACGTACAGTATCAATTGTTTCATCGGGGTGGAAGCGAATGCCGCCCTTGTTCGGGCCGCGTGCATCATTGTGCTGAACGCGGAAGCCAGTGAAAACCTGGAGTGTGCCGTTATCCATCCGCACAGGAATGCGAAAGGTAAACTCACGGGCGGGCCAGCGCAGAACTTCCCGAACGCCCGGGTCGAGATTCATCGTTTCTGCAACGCCGTCGAACTGTGATTGGGCAATTTTGAATGCATTGATTTGATCTGTCATGGTTTTCTCCTACATAAAGTATTGAGGTTTGTCGAAAATATAAGCGGGCAGCCCGGACGGGGCGCCCGCTTAACATCAGGCTTATGGCGAACACAAATTCATCGTGAGATTACCCGATAAAGTACAATTACATTTTAACGTTATCATGGGACTCAAATAGTCGTCAATATGATAAAAATCAATTAATTGTCTAACAAAAGACCGGACTTGCGTCCGGTCTTCTTGCTTAGTCTAAATTATCTTCGTCCGATTCATCATCCCCTTTGTCGAATTCGTATTCGACTTTATCGTGATCGAGATATACCCATAGGAGGAGTACATGCCCGTCAGGGGTCTCCACATTACGAGCAGCGAGAATAGGAGCAGACTGCTCAACGCCCATATCATTCCGATAATGTAAATGTATAGGCGACTTGCTGCTCCAGGCTCGATAACAGCGCTCCACCAGAGCAGGCCCATTAAACGTCCGCAAACGGGTCAACGCGGGAACTGATAAACGAGAGCCTTCATTCAGGCCCAACGCCCAGCCATCATTTACTGCCTCAAAAACAGGTGGCGGGCCCTCAATGATTGTAATTTTCTCATCCATAGTGCCGCCAATATACCACAAAAGGATTCTTAGAAACCTTACGAAAACCTTCTATTCTCCTGACAAAATTCATAACTGCCTCCATCAGTAAATGTATGAAGAACCGCATCGCTCTAACGTCTCAGCCTAATTCCGCTAAAGTAAATCTCAGCCACATATTCAAGACGGGAATACTCCTATTTTTGTTTCAATGCAATTTAGATACAGTTCCTTACAAATTGTTGCCACCTCGCATCATCACCCCCTTGGGGTAGAAAGCTGTCTGCTTTTGCTCGTAATCCTTGATGTGCTTGATTACAAAGTTGTCACGTTTAATGCTTGCGCCTGCCGTTTGGCATAGGTATACTTGAATCACTATGCAACCGGAAAAAATTGGCATCTACGAAGTAAAATCCGAGTTAGGCCGCGGCGGAATGGCAACGGTCTATCGGGCCTACGATTCACGTTTCGAGCGTGAGGTCGCCGTCAAGGTCTTGCCTAGTGAGCTTATGCATTCTGACCCGCAATTCCGCCTGCGGTTCGAGCGTGAAGCCAAGATCATAGCCCAGCTGGAACACACAGCCATCGTTCCGGTATATGATGTTGGCGAGGCAGATGGTCAGCCTTACTTCGTCATGCGTTATATGAACGGGGGCTCTCTTTCGGACCGGATCAAAGCTGGAGGATTAACAATCCAGGATACCGCCCGTATCCTCGGGGCAATCGCGCCGGGACTGGACGAAGCTCATTCCAAAGGAATCATCCACCGCGATATCAAGCCAAGTAACATCCTTTTTGATAGGAAGGGCAATCCTTATATTTCAGATTTCGGGATTGCCAAACTCTCACAGGCCCAGGCTGGAAATGTTACAGGCAGCGCCATTATTGGCACTCCCGCCTATATGGCTCCTGAGCAGGCCCAGGGGATTGAAGTCGATGGTCGCGCAGATATTTACGCACTGGGTATTATCCTGTTCGAAATGCTGACTGGAAAGCAGCCCTATGAAGCCGATACACCTATGGCTGTGGCTATTAAGCATATTACAGACCCAGTTCCACATATACGCCAAACGAATCCACAACTCCCGGAAGCTATCGACGCGATCATTCAAAAGGCAATGGCGAAAAATAGGGATGAACGTTTTTCTACTGCCGTTGAAATGACCAACGCGCTTTCAGATCTTGCACGTGGCGAGCTGACCAAGTTACAGACAAAGGCCGGACCTACATTGGCGGGTGTCTCTAAGGGAGTCGTTGCGCCTACCATCAAGGCTAGCGTGAAGGCTATCCCTCAAAAAAAGGGGTTCAACGCCTGGTTTGTCATCGTTCCGGTCATCGCAATTTTGGCGATCGCAGCAGGAGGCTTTTTTCTCTTTAGCTTAAAGGGATTTAGGAACCCTGCCGAAACCGAGCCACCGGTCAGTACGTTTACGTCCGTCCCTCCCATCACAGAAACCTCCACGCCTATCAACGCCGAAACAGATGTGCCGGTGGTCATCTCAGAAGCAACCAGCACGGAAACCCCTCCTGTTCCCACGGATACGGTTGTTCCGGCATTACCTGCTCTCGGCGGCGCGGATAAAATTGCTTTTGTCGCCAACAACGAAATCTGGGCCGTAAACGTGGATGGTTCAGAGCTGAAACAATTGACGGCCGACGGCGGGGTCAAGAGTGATTTGCAGTGGCTGCCCGATGGAGAGAACGTTATTTTCATCAGCGGTCTGACAGTCAAATTTTATAACATCAAGACGGATGTAGTCGATACACTCACCAGTTTTCCTTCAGCCTCTTCGCTGAATGCCTTCCGCGTTTCACATGATGGCAAACAGGTGATCATCGCGCTGAACAACGAAATCTTCGTCGTGCCGTTTGACATCGATAAGATGAAGCAGATTCATAAAAAAAGCGATCTGCTCGCCTCGGAACCATGCATTATTCCGAAGGGAAAGACAAAATCTGCACTTGTTGTAAAGGAAGCCCGCTGGGCAATGGACGATACACTTGTGGCATGGCTTTATAAAGGGCCAGATGCAAGTGACCTGGTCAGCGTGCTCGACATTCACGACTGCAATCCAGATACGATCGCCATCCGTGATACCTTTCCCGGTGTCCGCTTCAATCCGCCAGGGTTTCAGGGCGGCCTGATGCCAGATTTTGATTGGGATGGATTTAATCAATTCATATTCAACACAGCCAGGCGAAATAACGGCTGGGGCGAGCTGCATATTTACAACTGGGAAACACACAAGCCGACTCTTACCGTAAACCCTATTGGCAAGAGATGCTGTTACCGTGACGCCCGCTGGAGTCCGGATGGCACTTATCTTTTGTTTGCATTCCAGGATGAGGGTCTCGCCGCAAATGCGCAAACTCTCTTGTACTACGTGCCATTCGGAGAAATCAGCGCCGGCGCCACTCTCACGCCTATTAAACTGCCTGAGGGCTTCTTTAAAAATCCAAAAGAAGCGCCTCAACCGGCATTACGAACTGCACAATAATAAAGAATTCTGGAGCATTACTGCTCCAGAATTCTTTTAACCAAGCCGGGTCCCTGATAGATCAGCCCGGTATAAATCTGGATCAGTGCCGCACCCAACTCCAGCCTGCGTTTCGCATCCTCCGGCTTCATGATCCCGCCTACGCTAATAATTGGGACTCTCCCATTGATGTGTTTCAATGCTTGACATAGAACCGCTTCACTCTGAACCCGAAGCGGGCTTCCACTTAACCCGCCTGATTCGGCCCGCTGCTTTGACCTGAGTCCGTCACGTGCCAGGGTGGTGTTTGTCACGATGATGCCATCCATGTGAGTATCGATGATCACATCAGCGGCCTCGTCCAGCTCTTTCTCCGAGAGATCGGGAGCCAGCTTGACCAGAAGTGGTATGCGTTTCTCTAACTTCTTTTCTTCGAGTTGCCGTTGCGCATGGAGCTGAGTCAACAAGCCTTCGAGCGCCGCGCTGCCCTGCAATTGACGGAGTCCGACTGTGTTGGGTGAGCTGATGTTGATCGCGAGGTAATCTGCATAGGGTGCAAAGTTTTGCAGCAGCTCAAGATAATCCAGCACGGCTTCTTCGTTGGGCGTATCCTTGTTCTTGCCGAGGTTGATCCCAAGAATTACATTGCCCTTGTCAATCATCCTGCGCCCTCTTTTTTTGGAAGGAATAACAAAGCCAATATATCTTTC
>DATGYJ010000425.1:0-13427 GCA_035298105.1 Anaerolineales bacterium
GGTGACCACCTCGCCATAGTCCGCTCTCGAGCTATGTAACGCTGCCAAGCCGCCGGCGGCCTGGCGTACAAAATAATAGAGCTCATCCAAAGCTTCGGGCGAACCGTTGCCGAGGGCGGACTTGAGAACATCCTCAAGAATCCGCTCTTCGGGGATCGATCGCTGAAACAGCACCTTCAGATCAGGGATGTAAGCCAGCGGCTCCGCGATCGTGACCACATCGCCGACGGCCAGCGGTGATTGCCACAGCGCGCGCATCCCTTCGTAGGCAATCTGTCCTTTGTTGCCTCGATATGTCTTCCCGATCACGATCTCCGGCCAACCGCGCCCCGCTAGATCGGACGGATACTCCAAGTCATAGCGGAGGGTGCCGCGGGTACCCGGCTTGTAGCTAAGCACATGCGGCGTACAGCGCTCGATGCGCAGATCCTGATAGGATGGCGCGGCGGCGCGAATGCTGCGCTCCAACAGCTCTCGCGACTGCTCCGGGTCGCTGAGGGCCGGCATGGCTGCCAGCACGGCATCCGGCGGCTCGATCTCAAACTGCATACCGAGCTCAGGCACGGAACAGCGCCACTCCGCCACCCCAAAGACATGTGGGTGCCGCTGCTCCCCGGTCGCAGCGCGTGGGATGCCCGGAGCGGAGAGCGTAGCGCGCAGCTGCACCGTCTGCGCGCCGGTCAAGCGCGGGTCGTCGACCTTCAGCGCATAGACGCCGCCCCAACGCCCACTGGTATCTTTCAGACGCATACGCTTGAGCTTGCAGCTACGCAGTACCAGATCACCTGATATAAATTCGGGGATATGCCGCGCCAGCGCGGCGCTCACAATCTCTGGCCGAGCGGCCGCCTCCAGCCAGTCGGGCAGCCCTGCGATCTGCCACAGCTCGCTGGCGGCTCCGCCGTTCTCTGCACCCTGCGACAGCCACATCGTGTCAGACATACTTTGCTCCTTATTACGCTAGACTATTAGCACGCAGATGGGGCTCAAGCATGGCTATCGTGTTACCAAATCTGACTGGCTTGACCTTGGTCCAGCTTGTCAGCACAAGTGTGAGCAGATCGAGCGTCTCCCAGAGAGTGATGGGCTACCGTGATACAGGCGCGTGCCGCTGATATTCTATCAGAAACCGTTCGCAGGTCGCGTCCAGTTGGTCGCGAGGGGTGCGCTAAAAAGTTGTTAGCAAATTTGCTCCCTGCGCCGTCCCTCGCGTACGCCGCTAAGCGGCAGCCATCGACGGAGGGCGGCGCAGGATTTACCTGGGTAGCGCCGCCGGGGACGGCGGCGTGAGCGTACTTCCAACAACATTTGAGTGCTCCCGTCGCGAGTCTCAGGGGCCGGTTCGGCGTCAGCTTCGTTGCTTTCTTCCTCGTGCGACTCGCTCAAGCCAATATTCTTCGTCGCCGAGAGGAAAGGCGCCAGATCACAATATTGGTAAAATCGACTATTATGGGCTCCACTATGACCCTGCTTATGAGTACGAAGTTGACACAATTGAGGATACTGACGTCACCCCCGATACGGACGGTTACCGCGTCCATTTATTTCATGACCAAGTGTTTGGCTGTGGTCCACACTGGATATCCGAAGTAGATGTATACGTGTCTATTGCAGGAAAAATCGAGGAACGAAGCAATAGGCAAAGCTTTAGAAACCCGGGCCCTGACCAACTATGTATGGATTAATTTTATACGGACGCCTTTGTGCTTTGCGGATCTTATTCTTCAATAGATGATCTCCTATAATTGACAAGGAATAGTGAATGAAACAAGCACTGATAAAACAACTCAAGGATAGAAACGATAGAATTATTGCTGCAATACTCAAAAAGGCTAGCCTTGTCTGCCCGGATTCGCTTGCCCTTATTGGAATTGCTGGTTCATTTCACAAAGAAAAGTAATGAACATTAGATATGCAAATGAAAACGATTCTTCATGGCTGAGCGTGTGGGAGAAAAACGAAAGAGCAATCAAGTTTTATGAGAGCTGGGGATTCAGGAAAGGCAAAAAATATGGAACATAATAAAGTAATTCGTAAAGCATTTTCAAAACAAGCCGCAAGCTTCGGAGATACAGGGCTTACCCTCTCAAATCAGGATATTCTGGATTGGATCGTGGATTTATTGCCTCTGGATAAACAATTTCGAGTCCTGGAGGTTGCAGCGGGAACAGGGCATCTCAGTCTGGCAATCGCTCCCCATGTTAGAGAAGTGGTCGCGATCGATATTACAACAGAAATGCTGGAACAAGCGCGCGCAGAAGCCAGGAGAAGAAAACTCGACAACCTCTCATTTGAAGAAGAAAATGCAGAAAAATTGCCATACCAGAAGGATCATTTCGATCTCGTCGTGTCGAGACTGGCAATCCACCACTTTAAGAAACCAATTATTCAACTTCGAGAAATGGTCAGAGTATGCAAACCCAATCACAGGATAGGAGTCATTGATCTTCTTTCCCCTGAAGATAAAAGGATTGCTAAGACCTATAATCATTTGGAAAGACTGAGAGACCCGTCGCACACAGTTGCACTGTCAAAAAAACAAATGACGAATATATTGGGGGAGGTTGGAATTGTCGTAGAGAAGATTGAGGTAAGAGATATTGAGGTTGATTTCCAGAGATGGGTTAAGATGACAGGAACGAAATCGCGAACCGCAGAAATACTCAAAGAAGAATTAATGAGAGATATCGGCGGCTCAAAAACGGGCATGAGACCATTCATGAAAAACAGCCAACTCAAATTCCTACAAGTGTGGTCTGTTATTTATGGGACCAAAATCTCAAAGCCAGGACGCACCTGACACAGCCCCGCTGCTCGGGGTGCTTCGCGACGTGCACCCGATGACGCACTGCCGCGTGGGATCTTCGACAAGGCGCCACGGATAACGTACACCCTCCGATGTGCCCTACGGATAATGTAAACCATTGGGCAAAACATAAAGCAGGTTCGTTGCGCAATTCATCGATGAAGGTAAGCATGAAAAATAAAATCGGATATAAAAGCCTGCCCCTAAGTATTAATCGACAAGCCGTGATTGCTTCCGCTTCCGTTACTCGCGAGAAAAATACAATACATTGCTTTACGGAAGTTGATATTACTGAACCACGCGGTCTGATCAGAGATCATTTTGAAAGAACGGGAGAAAAACTATCATTAACAGCATATGTTGTTACATGTTTAGCACAAGTCATTAAGGAACATCCTCAACTCAACTCTTTTATAACGGGGAAGAAGCTTATTATTCTTGATGATGTTACTATCAGTGTGTTAATAGAAAGAGAGATTGTTGGGGAAAAAGTGCCTGAACCAGTGGGTATAAAACAAGCCCAGTCAAAAACTTTTCGCCAAATACATAACGAAATCAGGGAAGCCCAAAAACAGCAAAGCGATAAGCTTGGAAGCCTATCCAATCAAACTTGGATACGGCTTATTCCCAATTTCCTGCTTAAAACATTCATTCGGGTTGCCGATAAGAACATACGTATGGCTGAACTTTATGGGAAGGTGGCTGTAACCGCGGTCGGAATGTTCAGTAAGGAAGCGATCTGGTGTATTCCGCATGGAAGCGCAACCGTCCTCGTTACAATTGGGAGTATCAGCAGAAAGGTGGTTGAAGTTGAAGGGTGCTTTGTTTCAAGGGAACATCTGTGTCTAACGGTCTCTTTTGACCATAACATTGTCGATGGGGCGCCAGCCTCACGTTTCATGAATCAGTTCATTGAGACAATTAAAAGCGGAAGATTATTGCAGAGGGAGTTGGATAATACTTAAGATAATATCTCAGAAAGGTTTTAAGTATATGCAATCGACATCAGAAGAGGAACAGACTCTGCGCGAATTTGGAACCAGACTTGCCGGAGTAGACTACATCGAGCGTCCCGGTGTCTATGCTGTAATTGAAAACAATCACAAACAGATTGCTGTGATCGAGACCAGGACTGGTTATTTCCTGCCGGGAGGAGGTATTGATCCTGGTGAGACGGAGATGGATGCCTTGAAAAGGGAAATCAAAGAGGAAATTGGTTATCAAGTCTCGGCGTTGGTAGAGATAGGTGGAGCGGTTGAATATATAAAAGCTCAGGCGGAGGGGAAGTATTATCAAATACATGGTAAATTCTACAAAGTGCAAGTTGGCTCCAAAATCGGAGAAGGAACAGAAGAGGATCATCGACTAGTATGGTTGAGTCAAGGAGATGCTTCCAAGTTGCTCATGCGTCAGAGTCAAGTATGGGCAGTTCAAAGGCTGGCAACGGAGTACTGAAGAAAATGCTGCCAGACAGGGATAAAGCCGCCCAACAAAGCCTGTACCTCAGCACCAAACGCTGGGGCTCTGCGCAGCCTGATCGGTGGTGGCATGCACCGCATTTCCAGGCAGTTTCTATGACTCGCAGCCGGTCCGTCAAAGCAGCGCCATCTCGTCCCGCCTCGCCGGATCGACTGGCGTAGCCGTGTCGAGATCATCTTCGACGGGTACCCCCAAAAAGGGACAATGTCGTACACTATTGGGCATCGTCGAGGTGGACTCAAGAGTCGTCAAACAGGAATAGAAAGACTGGAGGTTGGCGTGAAACTACGCTGGATCGATATCGTTGTATACCTGATAATCTATCTGGTCCTCTTTGCGCTCGCCATAGTAGCTGGGCTGCACAACACACTCTCGTACGTTGCACTTGGCCTCTCGCTTGCATGCGTAGTCTTGTGGTTCGTTGCCCGCTGGCAGCTGGGGGACGCTTTCTCGGTCACGCCGCAAGCGCGCCAGCTTGTGACGCGAGGTCTGTACTCGAAGATCCGACACCCCATCTACGTGTTCGGCACACTGGCGTTCCTTTTCATCGTTTTGGCTCTCCAGGGCTGGCCAGCTCTCATCATCTGGGCAGTCGTGATACTGATCCAGCTCATGCGCGTCAGGCGTGAGGAGCGGGTCCTGGCGGAGAAATTCGGGACAGAATACACTACTTACCGAAGCAAAACATGGTTTTAGACCAAAGAAGCAAATGAAGATGAACCGCCGCCTGACAAAGCATGCATCGGTCAGAATTTCAATCTATATCCCAAAAACACCACATCGAATCTTCTCTGTCTTCAAGTGAAAACCATGTCGACACCCACCAGAATCGCAGTTGTTCAAATGAACGCCTCTCCTGGCTCTATCAAGGAGAGGTTGAAGCGGGCTGAAAATTTTGTTGTCCAGTGTGTCGAAAATGGCGCGCAGCTGATCGTTTTGCCGGAAGTTTTCAACACAGGGTATGAGTATAGTGACCAAAATTATTTACGAGCAGAGTCTTTCGATGGCTTAACTGCTACCTGGATGAGAAAAACCGCCACTCGTTATCACGTTCACCTGGCAGGGTCATTTCTTCGCAGGGAGCAAAATGCAATATTCAATACCTTACTCCTTGTCGCTCCGGAGAATCGCCAGTGGCACTACAACAAAAACTATCCCTGGGTTTGGGAACGGGCATACTTTCAAAAAGGAGCAAACATCACTGTTGCAGATACCGAACTAGGAAAAATAGGTTTTCTTATTTGTTGGGATGTGGCACACCCGAACTTGTGGGAACAATATGCGGGGAAGATTGAATTAATGATCGTGAGCAGCTGTCCGCCAAAGGCTCTTGATTTGGCATTGGTTTTACCAGATGGGCAACGAATTATGAGCAGGAACACCGGAGCGCTTACCCAATATCTAAAACGCACATCCGATAAGACTTTTGGGGAATATCTACGAAAGCAAGCCAGTTTTTTAGGAGTTCCAGTAGCGCACTCAACCAGCACAGGGGCTTTTAATTCATCCATCCCGAACCCCAAATCATCTTTGGCTATGCTTTCAATTATGTACCCCCCACTGTTGAAATACAAATCCCGATTTGACCAAGTTCGCCTGGAAACCGATTATTTCAATGAAACGTATATTACCGATAATTCGGGAACTATTCTGCAGTCGGTCCCACCCAATATCGAAGGGTTTGCAATAAGCGATGTAATTCTGCCTGATAGCCCTCCACACCCAAAGGGAAAACAACCTCCTTTTGGTATTTCCAGGTTCGCGTATCTCTTTGATACAATCGCCAACAGATGGCTGGCTTCCGAATACAGGCAAAAGACACAAAGGTATCTTTCAAAGCAAGCTCTACTCTCAAAAGACGGCGTCTAACCCAATTCCGCCTGCCGCTGGACGGTTCGCGGTGTGCACCATCCGAAAATTAAGGCTATCCACTCACCTGGTTGCGCAAATTGATGACACACTCTATGACTGAGGAAGCCTATGCCAGAAAGATATAAGCCTATCGCCACTCCGGGATCATTACCCAACAATTATCAAGAAGTCCTATCCTGGAAAGTGACAGAAAAACCTATCCGAATTATCAACATAAACATCCTTGGTTTATTCCTTTTTGTCATCTTTGGGTTTATTTTTTCCCGCTTAGCTATAGGACTGGGAAATCTGCCATCCCAAGGTGAGTTTAAATTCGGTCTGGGCGCGATCATTTTCATTATTGCAGGCGCCCCGCTGACATTGGTGTTACATGAGCTGGCGCATGGTTTGGTCATGCAGCTGTTTGGAGCAAGGCCCAAATATGGCATTCTACGGAAACAGATGTTGTTCTATGCCACCTCGCCCGGCTATGCTTACCGTCGCAACAACTATTTGGATATAGCGCTGGCACCATTCATCCTGATAAGTATATTAGCTGTTCTGGGAATGTGGTTATTGCAGGGCACAGTATGGGCTGTCTTATTCGGGATCTGTGGGGTCATCAATGCGAGTGGAGCTGCGGGAGATCTGTGGATAACGGTCATGGTGCTTCGTTATCCAGCCATAGCTTATATCATCGATGAGCGAGATGGGATACGGGTGTTTTTGCCAAAATCCTGAAGCGAGAAGAGAAGGTCGCCAGCCCCGCGTCAGCGCCAGTTCTTCGGCAAAGAAATCGAGGTGAATAAATTGGATGAGTTAGAACTTGAAATGACGATCAATATCCAGAAACTGGATTATGAGTTTCTCGACAAGCCCGTGATTGTCGGTGGGCTGGCGATGGAGTATTACGGCCTGCGAAAGCACGGAGACGATATCGACTTTATTGTCACAGATCGTGACTATCAAAGGTTGAAAGTCAAATTTCCAAATAACAGGAAAGATGTATGGGGTGATTTTGGGATATTTGTGAACGGTTTTGAGTTATTTCGCAGCATTTACAAGTTTGACCATGCCCATTACTCGCTGGGTGCTATCGAATTGACGAACTATAAAATCGTCAGTATTGATATGCTCTTCCGGATGAAGGTCTTTGCAATTGGCGTTGCGAAGAAGCACGATGCGGATGTCCAGCTTCTCAAAGACTATTACCTACGATTTCAGAATCCAGAATACCAGAATTACCTGGATCGCCATATCGAGCGTTATACATCTTCTGAAAACGGTATCTTCCTTGGAATCGGCTACGATGATGAGATCTAGCCTAAGCCTGATTCGGAGCCAGGTGACCGGGAACACTGTCTATCGTATGGGCACCATCGGGCGCCGTTCGGCGTATGAAAAGACCAGAATTGCAGATTGGGAATATGGACTTGAAACAAGGTAAATACCCAAGTAAAGAACGAGAACATTGGCATCACTTATTGGACTCGACCGTTTGGAATGAGTTCAAATATCGTGATGATGATGTCGTCATCAATGCTTACTCGAAATCTGGAACAACATGGGTCCAGCAAATCGTAGCGCAGCTAATCTGGATGGGCGCGGAGCATATAAACGTGTCTCAAGTGTCTCCCTGGCTTGACTGTCGATTTCCATCCAAAGAGGAACGATTGAAGATCGTAGAAGCTCAGACTCATCGTCGTTTCATAAAGAGCCATCTGTCTGTGGATACACTTGTGTTTTCGCCGAAAGCGAAATATATGTATATCGGTCGAGATGGGCGGGATGTCCTATGGAGTCTATATAACCATCATCGAAATCTCAAAAAAGAAGTCATTCAAGATATTGATAACGTGCCAGGACGAGTTGGCCCTCCTTTGGGAGAGGCGCCCTCGTCCGTGATTGAGTACTTTCGGAATTGGCTCACGAAGGATGGATACCCGTGGTGGCCGTATTGGAACCATATTCGGTCATGGTGGCAGATCAGAGATCTGCCGAATGTAATGCTTTTACATTTTTCAACGCTTAAGAGAGATATGCCCGGCGAAATTCGTCGAATCGCTACATTTCTTGATATCCCAATCGATGAGACAAAGTGGGATGCAATTCTTGAGCACTGTTCCTTTGATTACATGAAAGCCCATGCAGCGCAAAGTGTTCCTTTTGGAGGGAGCCTTTTTGAGGGAGGCGCAGAAACTTTCATGCACAAGGGCGTAAATGGCAGCTGGAAAGATAGGCTTGCCCCTGAGGACATTGAGCGCTACGAGCAAACGGCAATGGAGAAATTAGGAACTGATTGTGCATACTGGCTAACAACCGGCATACTTCAGTATGTGGAAACCACCTAAGATAGCCCCGTTGCCCCGGACGTTTCGCGGCGTGTGTCCGATGCCGTCACGGCGGCGCTAGTGGGAGCGCCCAAGGCCATCAACTTGAAAAACCAGACAAAGGACTTCGATGATACGTGAGAAATTTATCCAACTTATGCCGAAGGTGGAACTTCATGTCCATCTGGAAGGCTCCATTCGCCCCGAAACACTTCTCGATCTGGCAAAGCGCAACCACGTGACTCTGCCGGTAGCCACAGTAGAAGGATTACGAGAATGGTATCAATTCTCAGATTTTGCTCATTTCATTGAGGTTTACTTTGCGATTTGCAATTGCATTCGTACGCCCGATGATTTTGAGCTCATTATGGCCGAATTTCTGAAACATCAATTCGAACAGAATATAAAATACAGCGAAGTGATTTTCACGCCATATACACATTGTCGGCACGTATCGTTCGACGATCAATTAGCCGCCATCAATCGCGCCCGCAAGCAAGCCGAAAGCAGTTTCGGAGTCTTTATGGGACTAGTGCCTGATATCTCAAGGGATATGCGCCCGGTGGAGGAGAGTTTTCTGGTTGCCGATTGGGCTGCCCAAAATAGGGAGAATGGGGTTATTGCGCTCGGTCTAGGCGGTTCTGAGATTGATAATCCGCCTGAGATTTTCCAGCAAGCATTTGAACGAGCTCGCGCGCTGGGATTGCCAGGTCTGCCTCATGCAGGCGAAACGGAAGGCCCTCAGAGCATCTGGGGAGCACTCAACGCTCTCTCTGCAGTTCGGATCGGACACGGCGTTCGTTGTTTAGAAGATCAGGGTTTAGTTGCATTTCTTCGAGAAGAACAAATCCCTCTGGATGTCAGCCCGACCAGCAATGTCTGCTTAGGGGTTGTCCCGACACTGGCAGAGCACCCTCTTCCGAAGCTGGTAGAAGAGGGTCTACTGGTGACGATCAATTCAGATGACCCGTCGATGTTCAATACCACGCTGACCAATGAATATCTGCGGATCTCGGAAGCTTTTGGTTTTGATATCACGCAGATCAAACAGTTTGTGATGAACGGCGTCCAGTCGAGTCTGCTATCATCAGATCTAAAACGCGCCTTGGAAAGCGAATTTAGAACACAGTTCGCAGAGTTGGAAAATGATAAATGAAAACTAATGGATACGAATTAATAGATTTCCCGAAAACTCGCCTGGCAACGATCGATTTAGGCAGGCTCGGGCTAACGAAGCATTACATGTTCGGCTTGCTCGAGATAGATGTGACAGCAGCCAGAAGCAATGCCAGAACGCTGCGGAAAGCAGGCCAAGGGATCTCATTTACTGCCTGGATGGTCAAAGCGGTCAGCAACTCCGTAGTCAGAAACAAACAGGCACATGCACTGCTGGCAGGGAAACGAAGCCTCGTGATCTTCGAGGATGTAGATGTAGCCATACCGGTGGAGCGCGTCGTTGGAACTGCCGGGGTGCCTTTGCCGCTTCTCATCAAATCGACCAATCGAAAAAGCATTCAGGGCATTCAAGGCGAACTGGATGCAGCTGCCCATCAGAATATCAGCGATGAGCGGAATTTTATCCTGAGCCAACATGACTTCTCAAAGGCAACGCTCAAGCTCTATTATGCGCTGCCGCAGTGGGTCAGGCTGCTGGCGTTCCGGTGGATCTTCAACAATCCGTATCGGGCAAAGAAGAATTCAGGAACTGTTTTGCTGACCACCGTGAACGCAGCTGGCAGATCCGCAGGCTGGATCCTGCCTACAAGGACTTTGCACAACCTGTCGATCGCCCTTGGATCCATTACAAAGAAACCCTGGGTCGTGGGTGGGGAAGTGAAGGTTAGAGACATATTACACGTTACGATCACTTTCAATCATGACGTGATCGATGGGGTCCCTGCGCGGAAGTTTGTTCAGGACCTGACAAGACAGTTGGAGAGCGGTTGTCTTTATGAATGAACCTTCATGTTCAGGTTGACAACAGAACGCCTTTGGCTGCGACACTTCCACATCCTGGATAGCGAGCCGATGTACCACATCTTTGGTGACCTGGAGGTGATGCGCTTTGGCGACGGCGCCCAGACAAAAGAATGGGTACAAGCCTGGCTGCGGACCTGCCTTGAGCACTACTACCAGACCTGGGGTTTTGGTCCGTATGCGGTCGTTGAGCAGAGCAGTCAGGGTGTGATCGGATATTGCGGTCTGTTCTTCTTCCCCGATGTCGGAGGGCAAGCGGAAGTTGAGATCGGCTACCGGCTGGCACGATCAGCCTGGGGAAACGGGTACGCCACAGAAGCCGCCCGGGCTGTACGCGATTTTGCGTTCACCACTTTGAGCCTCAGACGGCTGATTGCCATGATCGACCCCTCCAACCTTGCATCTATTCATGTGGCCGAGAAGATCGGGATGCAATACGAAAAGGAGGTGATGTTCAAGGGCTATACTCATCCCGATCATGTCTATGTAGTGACCCGCGGAGGGTAACTCTGCAGGCCTCGCAATTGAAGAGGAATAAGGATTAACTGTGCGTCGAATTCTAAATCTAAATCAACCGGGGATCATTTTCGTGAGGGTGATTGGCCTATTTGTGATAGCTATTCCAACTGTACTTTATGTTTTCTTACACCTGCTGAGGGGCGCGGAAGTCATAAGAGCTTTTCTGCGCAGTGCGATCAAAATCTCTTTCGGTATTGGGGTCCTTACTAGTATTCTTTTCTTGATCTTGATCGTTGCAGAACAGCTCCAGGATTACTACCTCGATGTGTTGTACCGAAAAAACCAATATCGAAAGATGCCGCTGGCGAATGGGAATTATGAATGTCAATACTGTGGAAATCAAAGAGTCAGGGAGTCCGACAAGATCTGCCAAGTGTGTGGAAGAGAGCTAGAATAGCCAGGAAAGGAAGACATTGATGGCTGATAAAATCACAATCAAGCCCTATGATTCATACGACATTGCGACGTTTGCAATCCAGGGCAATGTCCTGTACACTGGTCACTTTGGGGGATCTTATGATGATGCAGACAATAAGATACTGACCGTGGAAGAACAAACCGTGCAAGCTTTCAGGAATTTGGAAAAGGCACTGAAAGAAATCCATCTGGATTTGCACAATTTGCTCAAGGTCACCGTCATTCTAAGGGACATCTCCGATTTCGATGGTATGCATGCTGCCTGGAAGCAAGTCTTTTCAAGAGACTATCCAGCCAGGACCACGATCACGAGCGATTTTGTCGATGCACATTGCCGCATTCAAATTGAAGCCATCGCCAGTATGAGTTGAGCGGCCCATGGGTCACACATTCGCCAGCTTGTCTCAGTCAAACCATCCGATGATAGTGAGCACTTGAGTGCATCAGATTTTTGCAATCACTACCCGAGGTTTGGAAGGGATTAGCGCGCAGGAACTCGCCGGCCTGCCGGGCGTGACAATCGATCAAATCGCTTATCGCCGCATTTTTGCTGCTTGCCGGGGATCGCTCGCCCCACTGCTTTCGCTGCGGACCGTCGATGATGTGTTTTTGTATGTGGCAACCTGGTCAGAAATCAATCGTGCACGCCAGGCATTAAGTACTTTGCGAATGGCGAGTGCCCAACTAGATTTGCATAACGTCCTGGCGACTTGTGAGCAAGTACGTCCGATTCAAAGCCGACCCACATTTTCGGTGACGGCTAACTTTGTCGGCAAACGTAACTACAACAGCGCGGAAATCAAACAGGCCTGTGCCGCAGGCATTCTTGAACGAGAGCACTGGCTCTATTCAGAAAATGATGCACAAGCCGACTTAAATGTGCGTATCTTTATTGAAGGCGAGGCGGCTGTGGTGGGAGTCCGCTTAGGCGCCCGCTCCCTATCCAAGCGGCCATACAAGCAGCAGCATATACCGGGATCATTGAAACCGGCAGTGGCCGCGGCATTACTGGAGTTAGCGAATGTCTCTCCACGCACACGGATACTCGATCCCTGTTGCGGTGCAGGGACAATTCTCATTGAAGCCAATGCTTATGGAGCCGTAGCCTGGGGTGGAGACATCAATCAGGAAGCGGTGAAAGCCGCGTATCTCAATGCGGCTCAGGCGAATGCGATCATCCAGGTCCAACATTGGGATGCACGCGCGCTGCCCATCCCGGATCGATCAGTTGAGCGCGTGATCTCCAATCTTCCCTGGGGACGGGCAGTGAGCATCGACGACTCTTTATCTACTTTTTATCAAGAGATCAGCACCGAGATCCAGAGAGTGCTAGCCTCCGGTGGGCAAGCAGTACTGCTCACCAATCTTCCTGACCTGGTGCAATTCCAGCGATTGAAATGTGACAAGCGGATTGAGATCAGTCTCTTTGGACAAACGCCCACGATCATGGTCTGGTCTGAGCGCATCTAGCCCTGCCGCAAATCGACTTCAATGGACGATCAGTCGCTATAAAAGAACCTCAACTTGGTCGCGCCATGGTTATAAGTATGAACCAACATCTCTCAGGGCCGATTCGGCCAATCCTGGAAAATTATGTGCATTCCATCAGTGAGGATTTGCCAAATCTCAGCGCTGGTTTCTACATCGTTGGATCCATTGCTTGGGACGAATTTAATGAACGGTTCAGCGATATTGATTTTGTTGCTGTTCTCAATCACAGGGCCTCTACCACAGAAATTGAACCCTTGGATGCAGCAGTTTCTGTTGGCTGGCAGTCTCCTTAGCCGCCTCAGTTTTGTATTGCGCTTACCCTATCATCCCAAAGGGACGTTCACCTGCGCTCCCCGGCATTTGCGCCAGGTGCAAGTGTCGGAGACTACCCTGGCACCACCCGTCCGGGCAAGGGTAGTGGCACCGCTTCCGACCCCTGAAATTCCGTTTTAGGGTACTGCCCATAATGAAATGTGAGGAGCAAAACCGGTCAGCATCGTCCTGCAGGTCCCTGGCATCCTTATCCAGGACACCTGTTTCGAAGGATGTTCCGGGAT
>DATGYJ010000426.1:0-24168 GCA_035298105.1 Anaerolineales bacterium
ATTTTACCTGGCCACGAAGTGCGGCTGTACGGTGGTCCGGCGGGATGAGAACACCGACGAGACGCCGCACGTCTGGACGCGCGACAACCTCTTTCGTGGGTTGAACGAAAGCCTCCAGCGCATGAAAACCGACTATATCGATATCATGCAGCTGCACAATCCGTCGGTGGACAGCACAGAGCAAAATCACCTGGTGGAGGCTCTCAAAGAGATGCAGCAGCAGGGCAAAGTGCGCTTCGTCAGCATCTCCACGACCCTGCCGCATCTGCCCACGTATCTCGGTTGGGGTGTATTCGATACCTTCCAGATCCCGTATTCCGCGCTGGAGCGGGAGCATGAGGAATGGATCAGCCGGGCTGCTGAGATGGGCATCGGGACGATCATCCGCGGCGGCGTGGCACGCGGCGAGTTTGGGGTTGGGTTGGGGAATGCAGAGCGCTGGAAAAAGTTCGAGGCAGCCAATCTGGATGAGCTGCGCGAGCCGGGCGAAAGCCGCACTGCCTTCCTGCTGCGCTTTACGCTCTCTCATCCGGATGTGCATACCATCATTGTGGGGACACTCTATCCGGAGCATCTGCAGGAAAACGTAGCTGCCGTGAAAAAGGGACCTCTGGCAGAGGGTATCTATGCCGAGGCAAAACGCCGGCTGGATGCGGTGGGCGTGGCTCCTGCTCCAACCGGCTGATTCCGCTCAAGAAGATCTGCCTGCCGAACTAGCTCAAGGAGAAATCTATGGCTCAAGTGGTAAATAAACGCAAGCTGAATGCCTCTGATCTCGAGGCGATTGGGCGATTGCTGGTAGAGATCCTGGGTGGAGAAATCGGCCGTGAGACGCGCCAGGCGATCCTGGAACTGGGTGATCCGCGCGAAATCCCGCCTCCGTATGGACAGCTGGTCGGGTCGATACAAGGGTCTACGTTGAAAGGCAAAGAGCTCGCCCATGAGCTCCAGGAGGAGTTACGCGTGATCTGCGTGATGCTGCTCGCCGAACGAATCTAGGAGACTTCGGGCGATCTCATGCAAAAATCCACATCATCCCCTTTGGAGACCGCTGAAGGTGTGAAAGAATAGAAACAACCCGCCATGTGAAGCGGGTTGTTGTTATGATATAACGGTTCACGCTGCATTGAGCCAAAAACACCGAGTATGGAACTTTTTTGGGCGGCAGACGTTAATGACCCTGACAAGCTGCTTACCTGTAATTTACTATTTCGTTTTGCTCCAGAGAGAGGAATACAATAATGACGGAAAGAAAGCAAGTGATCCCAAGTCTGATTATTTTATGCATCGTACTGGGATGGGTGGCAGGATGCGCTCCACGAAGTACACAATCCACTGTTGCGCCCGTAACCGTGCCTGCGCCCACGCTGCGGCCCGGCTGGGAGACCCGCTCTGCCAGCACCGATCAGGGCCAATGCGGCTACGCTATAGACCACCCCTCAGACATGGACGTTTCCAGCCAGGGCACCTATAGCTGGATATTGAGGGTCACATCGGCAGAGCCCAGCGGACCGGTTCCGAACTTTATCTACATCTCTGTGATTCCCGATGACTTGCCGCGAAGCGGCACTGAAAGCGGAGCCATCTATAACTACGACTCTGTCGAGGCGCAGACCCTGCTGAACATACAGGTCGATGAGAGCCGATCGTTACGCGCTGACCCCAATACCGCACCCTGGTTCACGTACACCCGCCGTCCGGATACCACTCTTGGCAATCAAGCCGCGCAAACGTATGAGAACACCCAGCCGTGGGAATTCCCGCCGGGGACTAAGGAAATCCGCTATTACTTGCAGGGGAACGGTTGTACCTACCTGGTCGGCGGATACCTGGCGACCGTGGGCTCGGGCCAACCAGGGGCAATCGACGAAGAACTGTTCGATCAGATCATTGCCACATTTCGAACGACTACTTACTGATATTTAAAGAATTAATTTCCGCCGCATATATGTCGTCCCCGGCACTTGCGCCCGGGGCAAGTGTGAAGCTGAACGCTTCACGTTCAGGTGCAAGTGTCGTCGGGAAGAACGCCCTCCTCGCACACCTGCCCTGGCGGGCGGTGCCAGGGACGACATTGGAAACGGAAATTATTTATCTAAAATTCAGTAGTAGGATATGAAAAAACCCGCCTCACTGGGCGGGTTCTTGATTCAGAGGCTCCATGTATGGAGCGTTCCAGGCAATAGGCCACACCGGACACGATCCGGTCAAACGCCCGTTATCAGTGGGCTGCACAACCCCTGTGCTAGGTGGCCTATGTGTAAATTTTGCTTCTAGCATGACTGCCTTTGGCAGCGGAAGTATATTGCAAACAAATTACAGGGGATAGTGAGTTTTTACCTGTATGGGAATGATGAAAGATTGCATATTTGCAGCCTATTGTGGCTGAGACCTGCGGTCGATACCCGGCGGGGTCAGAGACCCACGCCGAGCCGGCACCCTATTGTGGCTGAGACCTGCGGTCATATCCCGGCGGAGTCAGGCCCTTTGCACCCTTGTCAGGGCGCTTCGCAGGGGTGCTTCGCGATCCCGTGCGGGACGCTCCGCAGAGACCCATGCCGAGCGCAGCTCTACATGTAGAAAGGACACTTCGCATGATCGAGGTCATGCGAAGCGTCCTCAATAAACTGTTTCGTGTTCAATGATCAGATAAGCTGCTTTAGCTTAGTGTGGTCAGCCTGTGAACCCTGATGGGAATTGCTTTATGACTCCGTTGCTGAAGAAGTCAGCCATGTCCAGGGCTAAGTCGTGCACTTTGTCATAGGCCGCGACCTCGCCTGCGAAATCGCCGGTAAAGTGGTCCGTCGCTTCCTCCAAAGTGGCATCCAGATGTTCCTTCCACATTTGATCCGTCTCTGCCAAAGGCCAGAACTGCGGGTTCATCTTGTTCATTTGGACGGCGATATCATGGCCGTTGGCGTACCAGCTTGCAATGAGTTGGTCGGTGGGCTGTCCATTCTTTAGGGCAGTGAGGATTTCCGCGGCAATCACCAAATGCTCCTTGACCAGGTCACCAAACACCTCAGCCTCGTCCCCATAGTACGGTTTGAGGGCAGCCTCCATGTCCTCGTAATTCTGAAGAAGGCGGCCAACGTAGGCATCCGTGCCCGGGAGCCCGTCCAGGATGCCGATGATCACCACGCGCGTCCAGGTGATGTGGTCCTCCCAGAGCTTGCGCCACTCATCGTGATACGCCAGCCTGGAAGTTTTTTTCGCTGCGAGCGGTTGAGCCAAGGCCGGAACAACGCTGCTTACCAATAAGGCAATGATGAATACTCCGACAAACACGAGCCTGAACATTGAGGCGAGCTTAGGTCTGTTGATCTGAAACATCTGAAACTCCTTTCGTATTCTGATTCGGGGAGCGTCCAGTTGTAAAAATGCCTGGGATTGACCGCCTTGAGCACAGCGAAAGATTAATGAAGGAAATGAAGAATGATGGTATCGTTTGGACACTGCCCCCTTTTGAAATAGACTTGCTCTAATAGCATATACGCAGCTTGACCGGATTTGGATTTGTAACGGATCGATCGATAAGGTTCGTTCTCGATAGCTACCTCCTGTATAAAAAACCGCCGAATAAAGATATCGGCGGTCCGATGGCCCCACCTCAGGATGGGTTTGCCTTTTCGATGAGCAATGGCAACTTAAATATTATATTAAATTCGATGGAAAAACAAGTAGGTGTCGTCCCCCAATTGTGATCGCCAATTGGGGCAGGAGCAATCTTCAGGCTTTTTCAGCTCGCAGTTCTCACCGATTCGCCGATCAGCCTGCTGCCTTGCTCCTTTCATTCGGCTCTGACGGTGATCCTGGCGTAATCCTGTACTAATCCTGTACTGATCCTCTACTGCTATCTCGGTATTCTTTTCTGGCGGCAATTGAATTGTGTGGGATTGATGAGCATACGACTCCGCAATAAAGATCTCATTTCAAGTTCGCCCCTGCCTGATCTTATGACGCTGGAGGTTCAGGTTTTGTGCCCGGCCCCGGTCTACTTCCCTGGCACCCCTCCTGCTCGCTCCGCTCACCTGCACTCCCTGGCACCGCCTTGAGGACGGACAGGTTCATTTTTTAACCGCCAAGGGCGCACACCTGCCTGATTTGCCCACCTGCACTTGCTGGTGCAATGATCATGCCCGGAGGGTATGCATACTTTTACACCTTTTCTTGCTATGTTATAATGTGACCACAATTGTAGACACAAATTGGAGATGAGATATGGTTACTGTTGGAGTCCGTGAATTGAAGCAGCAAGCGAGTGAGTTGGTGCGCATGGTACGCGAAACTGGGCAAGAAGTACAGGTTACGTATCACGGCGAAATTGTCGCCTTGTTGATCCCCGTGAAGCGCGTACAAAAAGCGGATGAGGCCAAAGCCTGGGCAAAACTGGATCATCTGGCTGCAGAAATAGGGGCACGCTGGCCCAAAGGGGTCTCTGCCACAAAGGCAGTTTCTGAGGCAAGGCGGTAATGTTTATTGTTGTGGATGCCAGTGTTTGGGTGGCGCGTCTGGTTTCACAGGATGTTTTCTATGAACCTGTCAAGGAATGGATGTCGGCCTGTATGAGAGAGGAACATCAATTTTTAGCGCCCTCGCTTTTGCTGGCCGAGATTGGTGGTGCGATTAGCCGCCGTACCACACGCTCTCTGGGCTTGAAAGCAATCGAACAAGTTCAGAGCCTTCCGGGGTTGCAACTGGTAGAAATGGATCATTCCCTGTTGCTCGAAGCAGCTCAACTCGCCGCGGAACTTGGTTTACGAGGCGCCGATTCGCTGTACGTTGCAGTTGCCGCCCGGCTCGATCTCCCTCTGGTCACTCTAGACGTTGACCAAAGGGAACGGGCCGAAAAACGGGTAAAGGTTTTGGAGATTGCACGATGAATACCCATGTCGAGCGAGAGTAAATAACAAAGCCTGCCTTCGATGCGTCACGCCTGGCCGCTTCCACACAACACGGTGAGATTGCTATGCCTGTATGGTAACTGTGCTCGAATTTTTCAAGGCACAGGCGTGGCGGTTAAGGCAAAGCGCGCAGGGGGCGCATCAGACGGCTGAAATACACCGGTTTCATTGTCCATACTTCCAGACGCGAGCCCTTCGGAGGTGTTGCAGAACGCCAGCCAGGTGAGCTGATTGTTTTGGGCAGATAACGAGATTTCTCGCACTGTGCAGCCGGGCCAATGAGCAGTAATGGCATCTGCCACGCGAGCAGGGCCAACCCTCAGGCCTTGCAGGTCCAGACCTGATTCACGATACATGAGCAGGGGTGAGACCGTGTTAATGACGGTCGACCATTTCTCTGTGGGGGCATCGGGCTCTGGCACAATAACCACGATTTCCCTGGTCAGCGCGCCGTCGACGAACCGGAAGGCAGTGATGCTTAAGTCGGTCTCGACTTGTCGCAGCAGGACATCCGATGATTCTTTCTGCGCAATGTGCAGAGCCTGTTCACTCATGGCGATGAGCCTGGACGCGCTGGAGTCGGGAATGCCCTCTGACCGCGTTGAACCTTTCGCTGATGTGACGACCATTTCACATGCTGTCAATGCCAGCGATAACAGACACACTATGGAGAGGCGAACCAGTAAATTCATCGACTATTCTCTTTGCAGGGGCAGATTCTTTCTGCAAAGGATACACCGCTCGCTTGTGATATGTTCCAGTTTGACTTGAGGCCGAACTGCCAAATCATCCCTTCGATGTATACCCTGCGGGCATGATATCGCACCTGACGTTCGGACAAAGCCGCTTATATGGAATGGTTTGTCGCCTGAACGCTTCCGCGAAACGCGGTGCAACGCATACAAGGCTTGCTGAGCAAATCCAGGATTTTGCAGCTTTCGAGTCTTCTGCCACGGATTTCACTGATTTACACGAAAAAAGCCGACCTGGTTCAGAGGATTGGATTTTTGTTCAGCTTATTTGGGAGTATTAATTCAAAATCCGTGTCAATGGGCGTAACACTTGCATCCGATTTGCTAGGCAAACCGTGCATCGCACTACGTTTGTTTCAGGGGGATGCAGTGCAGGTGTCCGTGGCCGAATTCTTAAGTTTGCGATGAATCATGTTCTTGACTTAGCCGTTGGCACAAGTTAGGCCCAAAACCCATTGGTTAGATCAGGAGCGCCTGCGGCCAAGTGGGGAGCGCTTTAAGGCAGCGAGGATTACTTTTGCAAGCTGAACCGCACGGTCAGGACGCTGCTCAGTCACCACGTCTGGAGAGAGGTGATGTATCTCGTTAAAGCTGCGGATTTGGACTTGTGCCTTGTCCACTGCGAGTCGGGTAAGCGAACAGTTTCTGACCGTAGTGAGCCAATATTCGCCGCGTTCCTCAGGGAAGTACCAGGCCAGGACCGCGGAGATCACGCCGCTGTGAGCGACTACCACGACGCGCTGATCCGGATGCGCGGCAATGATTTCCAGCAGGGATTTGGAAATACGGCCCTCAATGGGCCAGCGAATGGATTTGCCGGCCCTGTCATCGAGATAATCTTCCACAGGGTCGAAAATGGAGGCAAATTCGTAGAGACCCAGGGCGGGAATTTCCAGTCCTTCCATTTCGCGGATGCCATTCTTTACGATCGGTTTGAGGCTTATTTTGGATGAAATGATGCTGGCGGTTTCTTGCGCACGCCGCAATGGACTGGTGTAAAAGCCGTCGATGGACTGTCGACTCGCGGACAGATACTCCCCGGTTTGCGCGGCCTGTTTTTGCCCAAGCGGAGTCAACGGGGCATGGACATAATCACCGTTGACCCGGACTGTATACCCATGGCGAATCAGGATCAGTTCCGTGGCCATCCTCTCCTCTTGAGAAAAGTGTTGGGATTGAATTGTATCAAATGGTCGAGCCGGGTTCTGTATGCAGTCGTAGCCCGACCTCCGATGATTCTTTCTGCGCAATTTGCAGAGCCTGTTCACTCATTGCGATGAGCCTGAGCGCGCTGGAGTCGGGAATGCCGTCTGAGGGCATTGAGCCTTTCGCTGACGTGATGGCCATTTCACACGATGTCAATGCCATCGATAACAGGCACACTCTGGAGAGACGATATGGTAAATTCATCAGCTATTCTCTTTGCAGGGGCATAATCTTCCTGTAAAGGATGCAAAGGATACACCGCTCGCTTGTGATATGTTCCAGTTTGACTTGAGGCCGAACTGCCAAATCCTCCCTTCGATGCATACCCTGCGGGCATGATATCGCACCTGCTGCTTGGACAAAGCCGCTGAAACGGAATGGGTTGTCGCCTGGCCGCTTCCGTGAAACCTGGTGTCCCCTCTCAGCGGGGCATACACTTGAAAGGGCACTACGCAGAGTCCTACGCCAAGCAAGATCAATAAGGATATTGAACAGATGCTTCTTATCTGCTCACCCCTTTACACCAAGGAGCGCTCAACTGCACGAATCAGAGTGGAAAACCCGTGAACTGCATGCAGCTCTGGTGTCAAAACATTCATATCGCTCAGGAGATCAGTTAAGTGATCAATATTACTTCGAATTCTTGCATACTTATCTAGGTCTGTAGTGATGCTAGCCAAGTTGGTCATAATCCCAATTTCCTTAATGGCACGGTTAAGCTGTTCGATTTGCTCATCCCAATATTTAATATAGGTTAGACGGTCAAGAGCTTTGTAGATACGTGCATCTGCAAGCACTATCGGGAATATGCGCTGACGCAAATTACGATTTTCATCCACCTGTACCAATTCATACATACAGTGTTCCGAGCGTAGGAATTTGTCACTGATCACAAGTACAATGCATTTTCCCTGTCCAATACGCTGCTCAAACGTTTCAATAGATCCTTTATACTCCAGCTCTTTTTTATCACGTATGATGCGAATGCCGTGATCGGCAAAAGCTTGATCCAATTCATCTACGGTACGTTCGCTTTCTCCTCCCCATGCATAGGAAATAAAAACTTCCTTTTCATATTCGTTGCTTGAAAGTGGGCGGATCGTCTTTGGTGGGTAGGTTATGTCTTCCGGCGACAAAGTGGAATGATTTAGAGCACTTGGATCACCAACCATAGCCCTGTCATTGATATGGTCAGACTGTGATTTCGGGATTGTCACCATTGGAATAACGATTATTTCTTGTTGCAGCGGAGTCGGATGATGGGGTTGTCCCTGGCTGTCTCGATAGGAGAAACTCGAACTGCCGATGATCCAGGAACCAACTTGCTTCGGGCGGACACCTACTGTGAGTAGTATATTTTGGCCCGGATCGATCTTTCCATCCTCAATTTTGTCTTTACCTTCCAGTAAAACAATTTGCGGTGGTAACTGTACCCTGAAATACACGTGCGTATAGAGTTTATCGCCTGCATTCGTTAACTTAATGGAAAGCGAATTGATCTGGTCTATAACGAGTTGCGTGGGTTGGAAAGTTATATCAATCATCTTATTTTATGGCAGTGAAATGCTCGACAGTTGCTAAGAATGGTGCTTTTCTTTGCAGGATTTGCAATGGAATGCTCTGTTGCTGACCTCTCCATCGGAATCGGCAAAGGCATCCTCCAGAACCTCGATGCGATGCTTATCGCACAGCGGCTTCCCACAGTGATGGCATACTGTATCGATCTTTATGTATTCAGTTTCCTTTTTTCTGCATTCTCCGCATTCCCACGGCATAGTGTAATCCTTCCGATCTCACATCAAATCGCCTTCCAAGTCAGAGAGATTCTAATACCTTTTCAATCTCCGATCTTATCTTTAAGAACGCTGCTTCGGAAAGGCGGCCAACCTTCAATAGTTCGAACGCATCATCCAACTGTTTCTTCATGAACGTAATTCGTTCGGTTTTCCCATCTATCTGTGAAGCTTTCGCCCTCAGCAACTCTTCCAGAGTAGTGCAAATGAGGTGGCACAGTCGCTCCCAGGAAGCCTCGATTTTATCCTTCATGTTTTCATTGGCGTAAATACCGCGTACCGTCAGGCTGACTTTCGTAATTCCTAAAGGTGTACGAAATTCTTCTCGCTTGATCGTTTCACCGGATACCACCAGATGAAAATCGATAGGATAGACGCCATCGTACTCACGGCCAGCAATGTCCCAGTATCGATTGACACGGTTCGCCTGTTCGCCGGTTCTGGGCGGATTCTCGATGATCCGTTTAATGTAATAATCGTTCTCGCTGATCGCGTTTGTCAGTTTGATCACCGTATTATGGTCGGGGATCAATCCCTTAAATACCAGTGGTTCTAGTTTGTCTTTGTCTCCCTCGACGTTAAGATCCGGCACAACTCGAAAATCCTGGTATCGCAGGTTGGCGAGGCTTAACTCAAAATCGATGATCAGTTTCGTGCTGATATCGCCTGCATTCCCTCTCCAGCGTCCCCCTAACGGATTGAACAAATCGATGCCCTCGATACCAGACAGCGCACCCTTAAATATAACTTCTAACTTTCCCTGGATAGAATCGTTCTCTTTCACGGCATTTTCAAAGCTAATCGAGAAGATTCGCTGGCGCTTTCTGCGTTCACCATCCGTGATCAACAGGTTGGACCACTTGATGGTATTCACAGGATCACCTCTGACAAGAGTACCATGCTCGACCATGCCGCCGCCTGCATGATCGATTTGACCCCATCTGGCTGGTACAGATAACTTCAACAGGTCGATTTTGTCGATCACAATTTTATTTGTATCGATACTCGGTCCGACCCACTGGATTTCCAAGTCAAGAGCTCTTCGGTCCGTTGCCTGGATCAGCGATGGAACAATACGAACGGGGAAGCTGGTGATAGTCTTCGTAAGATCATATTTTCTTGGTATGCGCCACTCTTGGGTTTCATAATGTTTTACGTCGATGTCGGTCAGCGCCAAAATAGTATGCCTGTTTCCAGGCGGGATATTGAAGAAATCGATCCCCGCTCTGCTTTGTAGCGCCACAAAGCCGGCGCTGAATGGTATATTTTGATTCTCAGAAAGCCTATACTTTTTCCGGTACTGTTCCAGTTGATCCTGTTCTGCCTTGCCAAAGCTTGCTGCAACGTCTAACTTTCCATTGGCAGCGCGAATGGGATCAGAATACGCACCTTTTGGATCGAGATCGATCCTGGCGCGCAGGGTTTCTTGGATTGCGATTGTACTGAATTGTGGCAGGAGCGGCAGAGGTGGACGGGATTTCATCGCCTCTTTTGCGTTGATTTTATTGATAGATATACCCAGCCAGATGATGCCAATCCCGATCAGGCCGTTGATAAACCTGACTGGAGTGTCAAAAGACAGCAGCAAAGCTACCAGGATAATTACAATACCATAAATGATTAATGTCGCATCGTATAGAGGTACGATGTGATAGCAGAACTCACAGTGAAAGGGGATTTCCCCACAGGTTTGCTTAAGGCCGAGGTCTGTAAACTCGGCGCTCAATAAATTCTCCTGGGCGTCCACCACACTGCTAATATGGGAAGAACACATGGCTCGATGACAATGATGGCAGACTGCCTCGACGTGCGTCGAGCCGCATTTATAACATCGGGTGCGTGGCGGGTGGTCGGAAATTTCAATACTCACGATGATGGGTCTACCGTCTGGATCGTAGTCTTTCAAATCGTTCGTGCAGCGAGGCGTGCAGAGCATTCATTTCCTGCGTTAAACGTTGGCTGTTACCGTGCATTTCTCCCCGGATATATACTTTAAGATCCCCACTCTCCGTGCTGCTTTTGAATGTCTGGCCGCCTTTAACCTGGGTCTCTCGTTCTGCACCTTGAAGCGTTCCTTCAATAAATATTGATAATTCCATTTTGTCAGGGCCATCTGATCGTTCTGCCTTAATAAAATATCTAATTCCGGGCTCCTCTAATGACTTATCTGGAAGAATTCTAAAGCCCCTATCTGCTATTGCCGTTTTTATATCAGCAATGCGCATCTTATCTGGTACCACTTCATCGAAATAAAGATGCTGATATGGAGACCGTTTTCGCTTAGCAAACGCTTCATCCAGAAGAAGTTTGAATTTAATGTTTAAATAAGAAACAGCATTCGGTTGAACATCTTTCACTAGTTCACCCGTTGCCCCAAATAGACGTACTTGTGTTCCGGATAAGAGAAACCCCGGGATTTCAATGCTCGCCTGGCCTTCAATGGAGGGCTTCCGATATAACTCCCCCGGATAATCAATAAGAAGACTATTCCACTCCGTGCCGAAAACTTTCAGAGCTGCACTAGACTCCTCAAGAATCAGCTTCATGGGAAGATTGCCCCATTCCAGACTTCTTGTCTGTGGATTGTACATGACCCGGTTCTCTTCTGTCGGAGTAGGACCAATGCCCAAATGTACACCCCGGAAGGATGTGAATGCCGGCCATTGCAGGGATATTTGTGTAAGTCTCGGCTGCATGCCTTCCCGAACGATATGGCTTGGGAGATCGAGCAAAAGCCGGGTTTTAATGAGCAGACTGGGGAGGAAGTTTATCTGTTTATTTATTTGTTCGGCGACTTGAGCTAATTGTTGATCCTCAGCGCCCGAATTTAATGTTTCTTCATCCCATAACTCAAGCAATATATCGATTGGCCATCCGTTAGGCCAATTGGGCGCATACTTGAATGTGATTTTGCTTGTATAAGTATCATCGTAGAGTTGTTCTATGCGGGTAATCCCTTGCCCCAAAATTGGGATACTGAGTGGCAAAGAATCATAGCGGTTGCTTAACCCCAGTACCTGTCTCAGGTTAGTTTTCTCATAGTCCGTAAATGCTAAATGACCGAATCGTGCTTCCTGGCTATCTAGTGGCGCCTTGGTATTCAATTGCTTCTTAACATCCCTATATGCTTGTCGCGTGAAGTATTGATCCCCATCATAAGGCATCAGGATCTCGATCTTTCCTACCGGTGATTGATCATGTCCAATAAATGGATTTCTCGAAAGTGTTTTCTCGAAGAAGTACGCCTCACTTATTTTGACACTTGCTGGTTTTGCTCGGGCATATATGATTTTTTCTGCCATGCTTAGTTCCCTCTACTAGTGGTACACCTTCGAGGATTAATCTCTATACTTTTCTAATTCTCCTGTATTTGGCTTTTTACAAGATAAGCATACAGGGAAATTACCGTCAAATCAAGTGACATTTGTCAAATCTCCGACCTCCGCTCGGTGAAGGTCTTCGACCCCGCCCAGATCGTGACCGAAGGTCTCACAACGCTCTCTGAGATCAGCGGTCAAGCATGTTGTACTCGAGCCACATGTCTCTATTCCTTGCTCTCGTCTTCAGAATGGGCGCGCTCGACGGCCAGGAAGGTCACCATATCCCAGGCGTTGCGGATGCCGACCAGCAGGAGCACAATCATCCCCGAAGCGACGAGATACAAGGCCGGGGCCGGGTTTCCCGGGAGCACAAATGCAGCGACGATGAGCAGGACATGCGCGAGCAGGGGAAAACCCAGATACCACAGCCAGTCTTCCAGCGTCGATTGATAGTTATGGACTCGCCGCATTCGCCGCAGGACCACGATCGAATAGCACACCAGCGCCAGCCCCACCAGCCCGAGCAGAAGACTAAGGCTCGCCAGCGTTTGCCAGGGAGCGCTGAATATCCCGGCCAGCAGAAGGACCGCGGCAAATTGCACAACGGTTGGGGTGTTGAATGCGGATACCGCCGCATTCAATGCCGACAGACGCGCGTCGATCCCGGCGATCAGGGTTGTGACCACGAACATCAAGCCCGTCAGCGTCGCTGCCGCGGTACCCATGATCATATAGAAGTTTTGCCATTGACTCAGGAATGTCAGCTCAGATCCTTGCATCATACAACCTGCCTTTGAGAGGAATGCAGGAAGTATATCCGTTCTTGAGGTTCAGGGGCGGACAGGGTTGAACTTCGCCTTGATTTTTTCGAACCGCGACACTCCCCGGCACTTGCGCCCGGGGCAAGTGTGCGCCTGCGCGCAGTGCAGGTGAGCCCGCAAAGCGCACGAAGCTTTATTTTTCCTTTGCGTTCTTTGCGCCCTTGGCGGTTAAAAATGAGCCTGTCCGCCCTCAAGCTTCTTGAGGGGGATTCCTACCGGCAGGGAATGGCTGGCATGGCTGTAGCCAAGCCCAAGTTCCAGACTTTTGTACACGGACTTCACGGAATGGACGGAACTTTTCCGTCACTTTTCGGAAGAAACCGTGTCGTCCGTCTGTTCCGTGTACGAAAAAAGAGTTCTGTCAAGCGACTTTGCTACAACCATAAGTGGGCTGGGGATATAATACCTTTCCATGATCTACCTGGAAAGCGATGGAACTCGTTATGAGTTCAACAAGTGAAGAGCCTTCATTGCATTTACAGAAAACGATAGGCGTTCTGGGGATCATATTTCTGTTAGCAGGCTTTTGGCTGTACGCGTCGATCATATTAAAAGGTCCCCAACCAGCCTACCGGGATTACGACCCGGAAATGGCTTATTTCCTGAACTCACTCGCTCCTTTTAAAGGAGCGTCTTATTTTTATACAGATCACCCTGGCACCCCGGTTGAAATGATTGGAACGCTGCTATTAGGGGCTACCGATGTGTTTTTCGCCGATCACGCCAACTTTATAAGTTACTATCTGGACCATCCTGAATACTTCTTAAATGTGGCGCATGGCTTTGTGACTCTTTTGAGTATTCTGTGTGCTTTATATTTTTTTCTAACCGTGCTCCGCACATCCCAGAAACCAAATGTGTACCTGGCCTTGTCGCTGGCGCTCTTATTTTATGGTTTACATCCTTATTCTTTCAAGACATTGATCCTCTGGTCGCATACCTCGTTTAGTTTTCCACTGGGTGCCGGGTATTTGATCTTCTTGTTCAGGGTTGCGCATGCTGCCCGAGGCCAGATCTCGGACCGGCTGGCTGTGGGGCTCGGACTCGCACTCGGGATCATGATGGCAGTCATGATCAATTTCGCAGCCTGGTTGGTGACCACTCTTCTTTTCATTTTTCTTTCGAACAGCCTGAATCAGATACCCTGGAAAAAAAGCCTGATCACCGGGGGCAGCCTCGTGCTGGCCTGTGCGGCAGGTTTTCTGGTATCGATCCTGCCCTCTATTCACAGGATGCCGTATTTCTTTGGGTTTCTTTACAACCTGTCTACTCATCAATTGCTATATGGCACCGGACCCAGGGGAATAACATCCCTCTCGCTTTTATGGATTAACCTGCAGAATATGGTTAGAGCCGCTCCATTGGTATTTCTTGTGATGCTGGCATGCTCGTTCATTTCTCTGTTCATCTTTCGACAGCGGGAGGGTCGCACTCCTGAAAATCATGGGTTCTGGGCATTGAATTTTGCCCTGCTTCTCCAGTGCGGCCTGATCGCGCTGGCTGTCTTGAAACATCCAGGCGAACATTACCTGCTCTCACTGGCGGCAACGCTTCCGGTATTGCTGCTGGTGATAGTTAAACTTTCAGATTTCGATCGGAGATTCAGCCGGGGGTTCGAGGACGCACTCATCATCTTTTCCATCATCGCGATCAGTGCGTCTGCTCTTTGGTCAATTAAAAATCGGCAGGCAGAATTGCGGGAAGCTCGCGCGGTGGAGGCAGAGATCAACCGGATCATAGCAGAGCAGGAGATTCAATTAAATAAAAAACCGGGCGAAATGATCATCCTGCGGACAAACGAGACGTATTCGTATTGTTCCGCCCTTTTGCATGGAGATTTTTTCACAGCCGGCGTGTTTGCGGCAGAAATTAACGCCAGGTGTCCGTCTCAGGCCTACTTCATTAATCGCTTTGACTGGGTTTTATATCAGGGCACTCGAGTGGCAATTCGTGATTTTCCCTGGGATATATTGGTCGCCCGTACCTGGGCACTGGCAGATAACCCCTCCTGGAAAAAAGAAAAGATCGTTGCATATCCCCAGAATATATATCTCGTCATAAACAAAAAGTAGTTATTAAGCATATGTAATTCACTCATGTTACGCAGAGAAAGGACATTGACCACAGAGAACACAGAGTCCACAGAGATTTTTAAAGGGTTTCTCTGTGCTCTCCCCTGGCACCGCCCGCCACTGCGAAGCGTCCCGGACACTTGCACCTGACGCAAGTGCAGGTGAGCGTAGCGGAGTGGGAGGGCAGGTGAGTGTGCTCCGTCGTGACGCTGTACAGCGTGTATAACAGCAGTTAATAATTTCCGCTACATAGATCAGAGTTGACCGGAGGTCTCAGCCCATGGCGACAGCCTGGGAGAATCTATCCGTGACAATTTCGTGAGGGAGATTCCTACCGGCGTGGTAGGAATCTCCCTGTTGATGAATAGTTCAGCTTCCCTTATAGTGAAAGAACTCGTCAACTCGCAATTCTAAGAGGCGAATGGGGTCATCACCGCGGGGATTCTATAAGTTATCTCAAGAAGATCCTGCCCCGTCGTTGCGAGGAGGTCGCATGGCGACACATCCTGTAAGGAAGCAATCTCTTAGGCTATTTTGGCTCTCCCATTTTGGGCGGGATGAAGCCCTGAGGAACAGTCTCTTCCCTGGCACCGCCCGCCACTGCGAAGCGTAGCGGAGTGGGAGGGCAGGTGTGCCACGAATTACGCGAATTTTCGCGAATTGGTTAAGAAATTCGTGTGAATTCGCGACATCGTGCCCGCAGGGTAAATCCGTGGCTGAGGCTTTGAGCTTTCCCGTTAAATACGGTAGAGCCGCTATTTTCAAACGAAATTTCTTCTGAGATGGTTACGCTTCGCTCGCAACACTCCCTGTCACCTGAGTCCGGGGCAGGTGTGACAGGAAAGCGATTTTGGGACTAGTTCTAGAAAGAGATCCGAATGTCTGTAATTATTTCTACAAAAACCGGTTTTCCGGAACATTATTACCCGCAAAGCACGCTGCTCACTGCCGCCCAAGAGGAGTGGAAATTGAAGCGGGCTTCCATCGTGAAACCCCTGGAGCAGTTCTACACCAACGTAAAAGTAAACGGCCGCTATCTGGCCTGGCCCCTCGAACGCTACAAAAAGCCGACGACGTTCGAGGAGCGAAATAACGCCTATATCGAAACGGCGCTGGAGCTGGGCGAGGAAACGATCTGCGCCCTGCTGGACCAGGCCCAAATGAGCCCGCAGGACATCGACCAGTTGACCACTGTCTCCACCACGGGCATCGCCGTGCCGGCCCTGGACGCGCGCCTGATGAACTGCATCCCGTTCTCCCGGAGCATGAAGCGCCTGCCGCTGTTCGGGCTGGGGTGTGTGGGCGGGGCAGCAGGCATCGCCCGTACAGCGGACTACTTGCAGGGGCACCCGCAGGAGGCCGTGATCCTGTTTGCCGTCGAGCTGTGCAGTCTCACCATCCAGCGCGATGACCTGTCGATGGCGAACCTGATCGCCAGCGGGCTGTTCGGCGACGGCGCCGCGGCGGTGCTGATGGTGGGCGATGACCATCCCCGAGCGCAAGCAGGCCTGCCCCGGGTGATCGATTCGCAGTCGCATTTCTTCCCGAATACGGAGCACATCATGGGTTGGGACGTGACGAACAGCGGCTTCAAAGTGTTGCTGAGCGCCGACATTGCCGAGCTGGCGCAGTCCGAAGTGCGGCCGATCATGGAAGCCTTCCTGGGCAGGCACGACCTGACCATCGCCGATATCGACCACTGGCTGGTGCATCCGGGCGGGCCCAGGGTGATCCAGGCGCTGGCAGGCGGGCTGGGCCTGCCTGACGAAGCTCTCGCGCTGAGTTGGGAGAGCCTGGCGGAAGCGGGTAACATCTCGTCGGCTTCTGTGCTGCTGATCCTGGATAAGACCATGAAACGCCTGCAGCCGAAACCGGGCGAGGTTGGGGTGCTGATGGCGATGGGACCGGCGTTCTGCGCCGAGCTGGTACTGCTGCAGTGGTAGGTACGAGGCTGCTGTTCCTGGGCTTCGTCGCTGGCCTGGCTCTGCAGCGCTTGTTCGAGCTGCGCCTGAGCCGGCGTAATGAGCGAATGATGCGCCAGCGTGGCGGAGCCGAGCACACACCCGAGACCTACCGCTGGATCGTCAGCTTGCATGCCGCCTGGTTCGCCGCAATGCTATTGGAAGTCTTCGCCGGCAGGCGCAAGTTCCAGCCCCGGCTGGCACTGCCCGCCTTCGGCGTGTTCGCAGCCGGTCAGGCGCTGCGCCTGACTGCCATCCGCACGCTGGGCTGGCGTTGGTCGACGCGGGTGATGACTGTTCCCGGAGCTTTGCCGGTGCAGCACGGCCTCTACCGCTATATCCGCCATCCAAACTACCTGGGGGTGGAGCTGGAGATCCTGGGGGCGCCGCTGCTGCACTCCGCCTATCTCACCTCTGCCGTGTTCGGCCTCGCCAACGCCCTGCTGCTGCGTGATCGCATCCGCCGCGAAGAGCAGGCGCTGGAAGAAGATCGTTAAAGTGACAGTCACCTTTTATGGAAGGACCTTCGCTTTATTTAGCTGCCAATCAACTTAAACCATTTCGGGGGAAAACTGTACTGTCTGTATCCGGTAATTCGAAAATAGAAAAGGAAAGGATTCTCAAGAAAGAAGTAAAAAACATTTTTTCCTGGGGGAAACACCTGGTGATTCAGTTTGATGAATTTGCTCTTCGCACTCACTTTTTGCTCTTTGGTGCATTTGAAGCCACTGTAAATAACTCATCTCTAACAGGGGACTATAAACGAGCCTACACACCCAGACTTCAACTCGATTTTGAAAACGGAAGTATTAAGCTGTTTAGCTGCTCGGTCAAATTTCTGGAAACTGGAAATGCGAAAGCCAGCTATGATTTTACGATCGATATTATGTCCCCAAAATGGGACCCTGGCAAAGCTCTTGCTGCTATCGTTTCAAAGCCCGGCGCTGAAATTGCCGATATTTTGCTTGACCAAAACATATTTGCAGGAGTGGGAAATATAATTAAGAACGAGGTCCTCTGGAGGGTACGTATTCACCCTCAAACGGAAGTCAAAAATATTACACCCTCTGAATTAAAAGAATTGATTGCAGAAACGAAAAAATTCTCCCTTCTTTTTTATAAATGGCGCAAAGTGTTCTTATTAAGAAAACATTTGGATATTTATCAAAAATCCATTTGTCCTCGCTGCGGGGCAAAAGTGAAACGAGAAAAAACAGGGAAAAGAAATCGCATCAGCCATTTCTGCCCTGTCTGCCAAATTAGAGATGAAACTTTATATCAGTCAAAAATCTCGTGACCGCTGGTCTCCCGATGAATGAGATTTGCTTAGTCAGGCTGTCCCGCCGTGGGGAAGTTGCCCAATTGTTGCATCTGGCCGAACCGATCCGGGTGGTTCCATTGTTCGACAATCCTGCCGTCCACAATCCGATAGATATCTACGTTGGCAACGATTGCTTCCTTCTCCGTAGGAGGGTTCCCCCGAAATGGGTCCTTCGGTTTGAGCCGGACGGTCTCGCGGTGTACCACCAGGTCGCCTTCCGCGATGAGCAGAGCGGGCTCCTGTGTGGCGTAGACATCAAAGGTCCACCTGGAGCCAATATTCATTTGTTTGACTTTATCGCGGCCGCGGACAGGTTCAGGATCACTGGCGAGATGGCACACGTAGTCAGGGGCGAATAGTTCATTGATGATGTCCCAGTTTCCTTTGTCCCGCTCCTCGAGCCAGAGGATCACGATCTCCTTATTTTGGTCAGTGGACATGGCTGTTTACTCCTTTCTCTATTGATCCGTTAGCGTTCAAGCCAACGCTGATCGGAGGCGCTCCGGCGTAAATGGGATCTGGCGCAGGCGTACGCCTGTGGCATCGAAGATGGCGTTCGCTACCGCTGCTGCGGTGGTCACCGTCGCAGGCTCTCCCGCACCCAGCGCGGGCTGCTCAGGATGATTGATCAGCACGATTTCTATTTCAGGTACCTCGGAAAAGGTCAGGATCGGATACGTCTGCCAATCAATACTGGTGATGCTGCGTTCGTCGAATTGGACTTCTTCCTTGAGTGCCCGGCTCAGGGATTGGACGATGTTCCCTTCGATTTGATTTTTCACGCCGTCCGGGTTGATGATCAGTCCACAATCGTGTGCAGCGACGATACGTTTCACTCGCACGAGGCCTGTGCTTTTTTCCACCTGCACCTCGGCAATCAGGGCAACAATGGCTTGATCGTTCTCATACCTGGCAAACGCCACACCGCGCCCTTCTGCCAATTCCGTCTGATTGGCACGCGGCGATGGACGTGAGTCCCAGCTGGCTTTCTCGGCGGCAGCAAGCAGGACCGCCCGCTCCCGCGGATCCGCCAGATAACGTAACCGATATTGCACAGGATCGACACCTGCCGCAGTTGCCAGCTCGTCTATAAACGATTCATTGGCAAAGGTGTTCATCGCCCCACCCAAACTGCGGAAGGAGGAGACTCGCAGGAAGGAATTCGGTACATAATGGACCGTGACACGCTGTGCCGGGAACGCATAATTGGTCGGGGCATTCCGCTCGGCCCCAAACGAGAAGCGAGCCTGCGGCGCGGGCTGCCCGGAGATCAACTGAGCAGTGACGAGTTGACCGGCGAAGCGCGGTCGCCTGGCATGGGAGGGTGACCAAACATGATACTCCCAGCCGACCACGTTTCCCTGGTCATCCAATCCAGCGTGCACCTCCATGACCATAGCCGGCGATTTCGGTTCCCAGAGGAACTCATCCTTGCGCGTCCATTGCACGCGCACCGGCCGGCCCACCGCTTGCGCCAGGATCACGGCATCGGCGGCTGCATCATCCGAGCCGTTTTGCCCGTAGCAGCCTGCTCCCTCTACATGGATCAAATGTACATTTTCCGCTGGCAGATTGAGCAGCTCGGCCAGCGCGCCACGTAAGGGGTAGGGCCCTTGCGTGCTTGACCAGACCGTGACCTGGTCGCCCTTGACCTCTGCCACGGCGCAGGAAGGCCCAAGGGAAGCATGGGCATGGTAGGGCTGAGTATAGGTGGCCTGGAACTGCTGCGCGGCTCCAGCCAATGCCTTCTCAAGATCTCCCTGCTCCACCAGTACGTTGTCTTCAGTCGGCTGGCTGCGGAGTGCTGTAAAGAGATCCTGCCTGCGCGGATAGACAGGCGTCTCGCGCCACTCTACCTTGAGCTGTTTGGCAGCCTGGATTGCCTGCTCTTCACGTTCCGCGACGACCCCAATGAAATCCCCGCGCTGAACTACCTTGACTAAACCGGGGATATCTTTCACTGAGTTTTCTTGCATCGCCGCCAGCTTCGCCCCCGGGCTTGGCGGGCGCACTAAACGGGCATGCAGCATGCCAGGAACCTTCAGATCCTGAATAAAACTTGGCCCGCCGGTTACCTTGCGGGGCAGATCCTGGCGTGGCGTTGAAGTGCCGACGATCCTGTAGCTTTCCGGTGGCTTGAGCGGAGCCTGAGCTGTCACCGGACGGTTGAAGAGCTGCCCACCTATGAGCTCTGCATACGTGACCGAGCGCTCCGGATCGTGCGCCACCGTGATCACCCCTTCCTGGATGGACAATTCATCCAGATGGGCATCTAACTCCTCAGACGCCATCTCGAGCAGAGCGCGCCGCGCTTCGGCAGCCGCCTGACGCAGAGCCGTGCCACTGCTGGTGATCGTCATGCTTCCGGCGGTATAGCCTTCGTCGGGCGTCAGGGCAGTATCGCCCATGACCATCTGCACCCGCGCCAGAGGCACATCCAATTCCTCAGCCACGATTTGTGCCAGGGCGGTGCGCACGCCCGTTCCGAGCTCCACTTTTCCACTAAAGGCAGTGACGGTTCCATCCGTGCCGATCGCTAACCAGTCATCGAGCCAGTTGCTCACTTCGCCTGGATGTGCCTCGCGCCTGCCCGAACCGGAGCGACCGCCGTGCTTCCGATTTGCCATTAGTCCTCCACTGCAGAGTACAAAGCCTCTGCTCTTCGCACAGCCCGTAGGATGCGGGGATGCGAGCCGCAGCGACACAGGTTTCCATCCAGGGCCTCCCGGATCTGCACATCGCTGGGGTGAGGAGTTTTCCAAAGTAACGCGGCTGTCCTGATAATCATCCCGTTGAGGCAGTAACCGCATTGCGAGGCTTGTTCCTCAAGGAAGGCGCGCTGCACAGGATGCAGCTCACCGGCTTCCATCAATCCTTCCAGGGTCGTGATGCGTGACCGGCCCACCTGCGAGACCGGAAGTTTACAAGATGGCTTCGCCTGATCCCCAATCAGCACCATACAGGCACCACAGGTCTCCTCGCCACAACCGAACTGTGGACCGGTCAGTCCCAATTCGTTCCGCAGAACGTACAGCAGCGGTGTCTCTGGTTCCGCCTGGACGGTGTGAGCTTTTCCATTCACAATGAGAACGAGTTCATCCGACATAGGGGGTTCTCTCTCCTGACTGGTTTTTCTTAGACCGGAGTCGCATCTGACTTCACCACTCGGAACCGCATGTGGATCGCCTCGGCAGTCTGGATCACTTCGAGTATTTCAAGCGAAAGGTGCTCGCCGTCCAGTCCCTCGAACAAGCGCGTGCCGCTGCCGAACAGCACCGGGGCGAGGTGGATCGAGACTTCGTCAATGAGGCCGCGTTTCAGGAATTGCTGTGGGACGTTTGCGCCCATGATCAATATATCCTGATCGCCTGCCAATTTTTTCGCGGTTGCAAAGGCGGCTTCGATGCTATCAACAAATGTGTACACACCACCAGCGGGTACGTCCTCAGGCACACTGTGCGAAACGATGACCGTTGGTATGCGGGCAGCGCCGCTTGGCCCATCTGCTCCCCAATTGATTATGGAATGGTTGTACCCGGTTCGACCAAAAATATTCGCACCTATGCCCGTGTACGATTGGATGATTGCGCGGTTGCGCGGGTCCGCACTGTTAAATCCCCAATCATGTAATCGCTCACCGCCTTCACCCAGGCCTCCCCAGCCTGCCTCCGGGCGAGGGTTTGCCCCGGTAATAAAACCATCCAGCGACATGCTGATATCAAAGATCACTTTTCCCATCGGGCCTCCTGGTCAGTTGGATTTACTTTTCATCCTGCAAAAGTCTAACACAGATGAAGTGCAAAATCTCCTGACTGGCGCAGCCGTGCGCCAAAATGGGTCAACCAGAGACCGTTGGTCGAGTAGCCCCGAATGCTCGTGGAGGGGCGTACCGAGACCACACGTTTTCAAGATATCTTTAATTGACAGGTTACTTTTGATCTCGATAGGTTTGAGCCACCCGGCAGAGCAAGAACCCGATGTTCCTCCCAATCGGAGAGACGCTGGTTATCCGCCATTTTATGCCCCCATATGTGGGGGTATGCTTTTTGGGTAAAACGTCCCGACACTGCGCCGGAACGCCGTGCAGGTGAGGTTGGCCCTTTCGATATCGACGATCCTGGTAATTCCTTCGGAATATGCTTACTTGATGTTGGAGGCCAATAACCTTCGGGTCGGTGATATTTCTTTAATAGTTGCCTTCTATGTGCCTGTCTCTTTTGTACTCAATCCGGAAGAGAAAAGTCCCCTCAAGAGATTAGCAATAAAAAGGTTGCGCATTCTGAGAACCTGCGGTATTATGCAACAGAAAGGTTGCACAACCTTAGATGTGGCGATTGTATAAAATAAGGAGTTGAATATGAAGGAGAAAAACAATGGCTGATCACCAGACAGGAACACGTGAAGCATGGCTTGAGGCCCGGTTGAAGCTGCTGGAAGCCGAGAAGGAACTGACACGGCGCAGCGACCAGGTGGCGCAGCAGCGGCAGGAGCTGCCATGGGTTCGGATCGACAAGGAGTACCGGTTCGAGACCGAAGAAGGGAGCGCCGCGCTGGCGGACCTCTTCCGAGGGCGCTCACAGCTCCTCGTTTATCACTTCATGTTCGGCTACGGATTCCGGCTCACCGACGAGCGCCAGGGCTGCACGGGATGCTCCCTGGCCGCCGATCACTTCGACGGTGTCATCCCGCACTTGAACGGCCACGACGTTACGCTCGTTGCTGAGTCGATCGCCCTGTTGCAGGAGCTCCAGGACTACAAGTGGCAGATGGGTTGGCGATTCCCGTGGGTTTCATCGCTCGGGAGCGACTTCAGATACGACTTCGGTGCCGCCTTCACTGAGGAGCAGCAGCGAAATGGCGCCGACTTCAACTTCCGGCATGTCGACGAACCCGACCCGCAGAGGGAAGGCATGAGCGTCTTCGCACTCCAGGATGGCGCTGTCTACCACACCTACTCCACCTACGACCGCGGCGTCGAAGCCTTGATGGGGATGTACCGGTACCTCGACCTCGCCCCCTGGGGCAGGAATGAGGACGGGACCGAGTCATGGTGGCGCCGCCATGACGAGTACTAGGACAGTCGCAACGGCAGCCGCGCTGACGGTGACCATCGGACTCGCCGCCGCAGCATGGGTCATCTCGGTCCGGCTCATGAACGGGATGGATATGGGCGTTGCGACCCAGCTCGGCTCGTTCACCTCCTTTATCGCCCTGTGGGTGGTGATGATGGGGGCAATGATGCTGCCCGGCGCGGCCTCAGCAGTCTTGAGATATGCTCATGCCAGCGATAGTGCCCGCGCCGTGCTGCTATTCGTCGGGTCGTACCTCGCCATCTGGTCGCTATTCGGCATCGCTGTGTATGCGCTATACCGGCCGCACGGATCTTTGGTCGCCGGCGTAATTGTGATCGCGGCAGGTGTCTACGAGTTTACGCCGCTCAAGAAATTCTTTCGCCGACGCTGCTGCGAGAACCTCCGCTCTGGATTCGAGTTCGGGCTCTACTGCGTTGGCTCAAGCATTGGGCTGATGGCGATGCTGGTGGCGCTCGGCGTGATGAGCGTGACGTGGATGTCTGTGATCGCCGTTCTTGTCTTTGCACAAAAGCTCCTGCCCGCCAGAGCCACCATTGATATACCCATGGCGCTAATGATCGTCGGGCTGGGAATCCTGATCGTCAGCGCGCCCTCAATGGTTCCCGGACTGATGCCACCGATGTGAGAAGTCTATGTCGTTGCGAGCGCTCTTCGCGATTGCGTACGCCGCAAAGCGGCAGTCCTGAAAGGAAGCAACCCCCTTATTATCTGGAGATCGCTTCCTTATACAATGCTCCGCAATCGTCGGGGCGCTTCGACTACGCTCGACACGCTCGAAGAGCACGGGCAGTCGCTCCAATCAGCGCGAGCCACCCTCCCCGCAACCACATGAAAGAAGGAATTGCGTAAGCCTGCTGGCGACCGGCAAAAGGCAGCCCAACCAGAAGGAAGAGGATCGACGCGAAACGCGCCGCCCACGTCTCCT
>DATGYJ010000427.1:0-9362 GCA_035298105.1 Anaerolineales bacterium
CACCCCCCAGCGCAGGCCAAAACCCAATATTCCTGTATCGCCGCCAGTTCTCATCCAAAAATATTTCCATCTGTGCAAGGGAGCCCGGCGAGAATCTGGGTGCAGGGTAGCAATTTTAGACATGCGACACTCTCCTAGTTCTCAATTTTGAAAAAACCGGTCCAGCGGATGATCAGGTAGGCGGCTCCCAGCCCGATCGCCAGCAATATCAGCGAAAGCGCAGAAGCGGCGCCGAAGTTGCCTCTTTCAAAGGCGAAGTTGTAAGCCAATTGGTTCGGCGACCAGACCGGTGGTACATTGCCGCCAACGCCAAGGTTGTTGCCGCCGGCCAAAATCTGTGGTTCCACGAATAATTGCACATTCCCGGCGAAAATCAGAATAAATTGATAAATGATATAGGGACGGATGAGCGGAAATTTGATGAGCAGCGCTTTTTGCCAGGCATTGCAGCCGTCAATGGTGGCTGCTTCGATCACTTCCGTCGGAATTGCTTCCAGCGCACCATATTGAATTGCAATCCACATGCCTGCACCAGAAAAAAAGCCAACCAGGGTGAAGAGCACAGGCAAGCTGCCGGGATAGATCACATCATTGAGCAACTTGAAGCCCATACCTTTCAGAAGGGCCTGAAAGGGACTGATACTGGGATCCAGCATGAAAATGAGCAGCAATACCAACACGGGCCCCGTCACTGCGCCAGATATGAAATAGAGCGTGCGTAAGGCTGTTGTCAACCGCCCAGGGCGCATTTGCAGCAATATTGCCAATATGACTACCATGGCGATCCCGAGTGGCACCGAGATCACCAGGAACTCCGCGATGTTGGCAGAAGTAAAGTTGAAGCGATAATCCTTGAAAACGGCCAGATAGTTGCTAAACCCCGCTGCAAAGTAGCGCGGCACACCGAGGCTGAAATCAGCGAAACTGATCAATAGGGCGTAAAGACCTGGACCAAGGCCGAAAGCCAACATAACCAGGACATAGGGCAACACGAACAGATAGGCAACCAAGTGCCGTCGCCAGCGGGAAAAACTTGCAAAACGCGGCTTGTTCGCCAAAGGCAGAATCGGGAGGGACCCCGTTTGATTAGTCAAGGAAAACTCCTGTGGACCGCATTTTCCAGAAAGAAGATGGAGGGCAGGGCGCATTTCTGTGAACCTTATCTACCCGAGACGCGCCCTGCCTTCACCTATGTATGGGAGAAGTCTAGTGACTATCTCACTTTTGCTACTATACTACTTGTTTAAGTCGACTTGATACCCCTGTGTTTCCGCCAGCGGGGCCAGCTTGTCCGCCACATCTGGCAGAATCGATTCGACCGTCTTCTTGTCTTTCAACCCTGTCCTGACAGCCTCGCTCACTGGCGCGATGAGGTCGAACCGCGGCCACTTATCCAACGGCGTAATCTCGGTGGCAGCCTGCTGATAAACTGGGAAGGGATCGTTGGCAAAAAGCGCATTGCTCGCCACCGCTTCCTGCCACAGATTCTGGATGGGTTTGTACGCCGGGAAATTGGTGGTCCCCTTCCAGAAACCCGCGTCGGTGGTGACCCACTGGATAAAGTCCACAGCCAGCTTCGGATTCTTGGTGTGGCTGGAAACGGTCCAAGCTGCGCCACCCATGGCCGGAGTCTGGGCCTTATCATCATCTTTCCACTTCAGCGGCGCGGCGACCCCGAGTTGATGGTCAGAGGTCTTGTACCAGGAGCTCTTGTCGTTACCGCCGAAGACGCCGAACATCCAGGCCGGGCCCGGCATCGCCAACAGATGGTCACTCGAGACAACCTTGGCGAATTCAGCGCTGAAGTAATCCGTATTGAACATCGTGCCGTTTGCCAGCATGTGGTCGACCAGCTTCGCGGCGCGGATGCAGCGCGGGTCTGTCATATCGATCTTAATCTCGGCATCATTGACCAACTCATGCGAGGGGCAGCCACTGGCGTCAAAATAGCTAATGAACGTCCAGGCATCACCCCAGGTCCCCAAATAATAGCCAGGATGATCCTTGGCGACCTTGTCGCTCAAGTCTTGGTACTCTTCCCATGTGGTGGGCACAGTGTAGCCGAACTTGTCCATAAGCGGTTTGTTGTAGTACAACACAAACATGGCCAGGTCATTGCGCAGGCAGTAGACCTTGTCGCCGAAGGTGCAACCATCCATCCCGGTATAGCCGCTGAGTACATCCGCCGGTACCCAAGGTTTCAGGTCGAGCGGGAAATGGTGTGCGTCGTCAGCCACCCGACCGACAAGCCGGGGTTCTGCAAAGACCACATCTGGCCAGCCCTGGTTCGTATTGTTGAACAGCAGGACTTTCGCCGGGAACTGCTCACGGTCCACAGTCACCGCCTTGAGAAGCTTGGCTTTATCTGGATGCGCCTTAACATAAGCGTCAAAAGCGGGCTGGCGGTCCGCATCGATCCAGACTGTGATGGGGGCATTCTCATCATAAGGGTTTTGCGTTGGTTGAGGCGTGGTAGTTATCACAATCGGGGCCCCGTTGACAATCTTGGTGACCTCAACCACTTGCGGCGTCGCTGCTTGCTGTGTACCGCAGGCAGCCAGGACCAATGAAATCACCATCAGTAACCCAACATATTTCCAGATTTGCTTGGACATCCTTCCTCCTTGAATGAAATAATAGATGTTTTGATCGGACGATGATAGGGGATGCAGGTTAGTTAGTTTGTTATTCGGCATTCTCCTTTTGACTAATGCATTGGGAGTTGCTGTGAGGCCCGGCAGATATAGGACTATTACCACGGCGATTCCCAGGGAGCTTATTAACTAACACACCCTTATGCAGTAGCCATAAACAAGCCGATTTCGGCGGCGCATCCGGGAAGACACCAGAATTTAGCCAAAACTACTGTATAGCCACTGTGTAAGGTGCGTAACATCACTAACTAATTCTTATCGGAAGAGTCTCGGTTGACAGTGGGTCTTTTACATGATATACACTTTTCTCGTTAAAGAACGCCAACATTGCGTCAGAACTGCGCCATAACCTATGAAACTGGAAGAATTTCGTAAACTTGTAAAGGATGCGCTGGAACACTTATACGATACAGCTTATCTGGAAGTGCATCCGCTCCTAACTCAAGTCTCCGGTGTAACCACAGCCAACCGCTCTACGCGCGCTCAAGCATTAAGAAGCATACTTAAAGATGCCGTAGAAGAATTGCGCCCCCCGGAAGGAATCCCTGCGGGTTCACCGGATTGGCGCAGCTATTTGGTGTTGCGTTGTCGCTATATCCAGGGAATGACGATCGGACAGGTGGAAAACGAACTTGGGCTCAGCAGGCGCCAACTCCAACGTGAAATCCGAAAGGGATTGGAAGCGCTCACATCGATGTTGTGGGCAAACCACAGACTAAAAACAGATCCCTTGCCTACAACCAAATCCGTCTTGGATATGCCTCCACCTGATCTGGAAAAGGAGTTGGACCCATTGGAAATGGAGTTGAATCAGTGGAAACTCACTCTACAGAACTCAGACGTGCGTTCTCTGGTAAATGACACTCTTTGGCTACTACGATCGACTATGGAACAAAAACAGACTGATGTGCAGGTTGATTTTCCAGCTACTCTACCGCCCGTTTTTGTAGACGCGACATTGATCCGCCAGGCTTTATTCAAAATCATGCGGTTGATGATCCAAAATTCACAGGCTCCTATCTCACTGATTGCCACCTCAAATGATAATTTTATAGTGCTTCAGATGCGTAACGCTGATTGCGCTCATTGTTTGGAGGAAAGGGACTGGCAAGCGGCTCAACGGATCATCCGCGATCAAGGGGGAAGCCTCGACGTAGAAAATAATCCTACGCTTGGTTTTCAAACAACCATTCGTTTGCCAATGGCAGGTCAAACTCGCGTCCTTGTCATTGATGATAATCAAGGCACCCTACAGCTTTTTGAAAGATATTTGGCACCTCATCATTATGAAGTAAGGAAAGCGCAAGGGGGATCGGAGGCCCTGTCGATGGTCACGGAAAATCCACCGGATTTGATCATCCTGGATGTGATGATGCCAACCATGGACGGATGGCAAGTTTTACGGAGTCTGAAACAGAACCCAAGCACCGAAAATACGCCTATTATCATATGTTCGGTTCTTAAAGAGCCTGAATTGGCGATATCGTTAGGGGCGCGTGCCTATCTTAAGAAGCCGGTGGACCGTCTTGAGCTGCTGGCAACTCTCGAACGGATTCTCCATCCGTAACCCCTTTCAAGGGCAAATTTTCCACCAGCACATCCAAATAACTAATCGTTTCAAATACCGAAGATTTTCGGGTTTGAACCAGGATCAAGTTCTGTCCATCTTTTGGAATATCGGTGTCTGGATATCTTCCGCTGATGACGATCACTGGGATATCTGCCAAGCCAGGTGTGCCTTTCATTTCCCGCAACACATCGAGGCCTGCGACCTCCGGCATATACCAATCCAATAGGACCAAATCTATAGAATCGCGTCGAAGCATCGCCAATGCTTCTGCCCCACCCAAAGCTTTGATAGGATGGTAATGACCGCCACCCGCCTCCAGCATCCGGCTAACAAGCTCTACAAGAGATGGATCATCATCGACAACAAGTATATTATGCACAACCCGCCCTAGACTTTCTATCGCCTCGAATAAATGTTCGCGAATCACCGGTTTGATCAGGAAGTTCCGTACGCCTAGTGCCCGGGCATTTCGCAACTGGCCCTGAAGCCGAACAAATATGACTGGCAAATCAAGTCCTGAAGGGAGTTCCTGAAGCGGCTGCCGACCAGATATTTCCTGGTCGTCCTGCAGGTCGATGATCAAAGCCACCGGTTGGTATTGCTCAATCAGGTTTGGCAGGTTCTCCCAGTTTCCAATTTCAATCACGTCACAATGACTCAGATGGCGACGCACCATATGTAACAGGGTAATATCTGGTTCTGCGATCAATACCGACTTTCGGCCCATTGGGACGACTGAGCCTCGGTCGGATTTCGATAACTCTCCACTTCTCCAACTTCCACTCTGTACCGGTAGTGTAAATAAGAAAGTAGAACCTTTGCCAGGTTCACTCTCGAGCCACATCCGTCCATTGTGCAGCTCGATGAGTCGCTTGCTTAGCGGCACCCCCAGTCCGGATCCCTCGTGCTCTCGGCGGAGAGTGCTATCTACCTGACCAAATTCATCAAAAACTTTCGAGATATCTTGCGAGGCAATTCCAATACCGGTATCTGCGACAGCTACTTGTACAGCATATCCGGACATCTGAGCTGAAATGGTAACCCCTCCCGTCGATGTAAATCGGCTGGCATTGTTCAAAAGGTTGATCAGTACCTGGCGGATACGCGTCGCATCTATGCGCAAAGGCGGCAGATCGGGTGACACGCTGACCTTCAGGTAAAGTCCCTTGGCATGAAAAAGATCTTGCGCAACAGCTACAGCTTCCGTAATGACTTCCTCTATGGAGGTTTCTTCGAAGGTTAATCCGAGTCGATGCATATCCAACGCCGACAGATCGAGGATGTCATCAATCAAGGATAGTAAATGGCGGCTACTCTGGTAAATCTGTTCTACATCTCCTCTCAAGATAGGTGACCAGGAAACACCCTGATACGTCTCGGGCGCGTTCGCCATCGTTTCACTAAAGCCTATAATGATGTTTAACGGGGTACGCAACTCGTGGCTAATGTTAGCAGCGAATTCCGCCTTCAATCGGCGTGCATCCTCTGCAATACGGCGCGCTTCGATCAGAGCAGAATTCATTTTTTCGATCCGCCCATAGGCTTCTTCCAATTGTTTCAACGTTCTCGCCATGGATGCGCGTTCGTCACGAAGTTGTTCCAGGAGAGAATTCGCCCTTTTGTAAGCCGTCTGCATCCAGTTCAAAACGACCACAAGCTGACGTGAGATCAACCAAGTTGTAAAGGCAGTTAAATAGATCAGGATATTAGGAGTGATGATTTCTGAGACATCCAACCAATTTGTGCCAAGCGCCCGAGCCACAAGTATGCAAGGAACACTGACAATTATGGCAACGATAAATATGCTTACGTTTGATTCGAATAAACCAGAGATGATCACCACGAGCGGGAAGTAAAACTGAGCCAGACTATGGGGAAAAAACAATTTGAGACAAACGATCGTACTAGTCAATGAAACATTAATGATATAGAGCGCCCCACGTGTATGAGAAGAGCGCAACTTTGCACTGCCCAGCACGCCTGCAATCAATATTACCATTGCCCAGAAATAACCCGGCTGCCTGTAATGGAGCGCTGCCCATAAATGTAGCCAGGCGATGAACACCATCAACGCCAAAATTGATGAAATGATGTCGTGACGAATGTCTTCCAGATCATCTGGTTTGGTCGCGATAAAAAATCGCTGCATAAAATTCTTAATTATCACGTGCTCATTATATACTGCCAAAATAGATATAACCACCCTTCACAGCTACAGAGGTTCGCGCATAACCAAAAAATAAAGCAACTATTTGATAAGAACTAACTGCAGGCTGAAACAGTATATTGCGCGTGTCGCCGTCCCATCGGCTCGGGACATATTTCGCCCTCACATAGACGAGACAGGAATTAATGTCGTGGTCAGCGAGCGGAATTTACCTGCCTTGATATTGAATCCCGACTGCCGATCCTTGTGAAATGCTGGTCTTTGAGTGAGACAAGCGGCAAAAACAAAGACCACGAGTTTATCGTGATCTTTCGTAAGTAGCGGGGGCAGGACTTGAACCTGCGACCTCCGGGTTATAAATGGCTCTCGGCGACCGCTGACTTTCGAGCGACAGGCTATGTTTTTTAGGGCAGCCTTTTGATTCAAAAGAGCTTATAGAGTTTCGGTTGCCACATCAGTGAGTATTTATAGTGCTGGACGTTTAGTGCGTCTCACTATATAACAAGTGTGTGATTAGATCCTTCAAAGCCGCCGAAGCAGAGAAAATCTTTCATCACGAGCAATCACGCAAATTACCGGCTGATATTCAGCAGGTGGCCTGCGTAAGTTGAGAATGATTAACAACGCGATTAATCTCAATGATCTGCGTGTTCCTCCTGCAAATCGTCTTGAGAAATTAGTGGGTAATCGGGAAGATCAACATAGCATAAGGATCAATGATCAATGACGCATTTAATGTTGAAATTACCGATGATCATTAGAAGGAAGAAAATATGAGTGACAAGCTTTCTCCTTTCCACCCAGGCGAGCTACTCCTAGAAGAATTCATCGGGCCAATGGGATCAAGCCAGAATCGTCTGGCCATTGATATTGGCGTGGATGAGCGCCGGATTAATGAAATCGTGCTTGGCCAGCGCGCGATTACCGCCGATACTGCCTTGCGCCTTTCACGCTTCCTTGGCAATTCGCCTCAATTCTGGATGGGATTGCAGTCGCAATATGATCTTGATATTGCTCAGGATCAACTCGGGAAACGGCTAGAACGTGAAGTACGTCCCTACGCTATGGCTCAATAAGAATAAGAGAGCGATCTAGTGAGGTCGCTCTCTTTTGTCCATGGATGTAGAAGCGTAACGCCAAGTATAGCTGCTCTTGTAGGTGCAAATACTGACCTGGTAAATGGAAGCTCACGAAGTTGCCTAAAACTAATTATTGTAGGGGTGATTAGTACGTCAAAGTTCATCGAAATGGAGTCTTTCGTTTGGACGCGCAAGGTGTTGCGCATCGTTCAAGTCAATAATTGGGTTATGGATTGCTTTACCTGCTCATGGGATTTCCCACACTTGCCCATTATAAAGAAAGTATTTGGAGGAAGAATCACAGTCTTTGATATTTTGGTGCGGTAATACCTTCCAGCATTGCAGGAACCGTTTCTTCCAAGCGATGCTTCGCATATAAAATGGGCGCATTGCATTCTTTAGGTGACATGCTTAAATAATTTTCGGTAAGATGTTTCAGGGGCAACGCCAACATAGCGTTCACCCTGCCCTTGCCACCATTTCGAGCATCTTTCAGTGCGAGCTTACATATGCTCTCGCGAGATAAACTCTCGCTGTTTTTCATTATGGCATGTACCAAAGCAGAGTCTGTGATGGATGCTTCGAAGACACGATACACTCTGACTGTAGGAAGCCCTTCCGCACGGATGTTGTCTGTTGGTGCAGGGTCATTTTCAACAATTGTTGCTACTGGCTTGCTGATATAGTGACCTGGCTGCAAGTTGATTTTCAACGCCTCAAAAAATTCTTCCTCGAGCTCGCGCGTCGGATCGGTTTCAAGAACGGAAGCATCAGCAACTTCAAAATGCTTGACGCAAAACTCTCGAAGCACAGACCAACTCGAGGGTCGGATGAAGATACGGAAATCTTGTTCGGCGTGTGAACGTTCGCTGTCAAAGTGAAAATCCCCAATGAGGTCGTGGATGGCGTACACATCCAAAATACGGATCGCTCCGCCGAAGGGCTGGGACTTTACTTCAACTATATTTTCATGAAGAGTAGCTTTTCGTTCGAGTGCCAGCATCCATTCGCCTTTGGCAGGATGTTTGAAAACGACGCGCACCAGCGTCGCAACACTGACACGTAAACTTAATTCGTCCGTTGCGCCAATGTCAGGATTATGCTTCATTTGTTGCAAAGGCAATCGCCTGATCTATATTCATTGCCGCGCCGGTCTTCTGCGCTTTTGCAAATTCATCGGCACTCAGCGCAGATTGCATCATCTCGCGGTTCCGTTCCACTTCAACGCGGTCAGCGGGCCACCATGCGCCACCCGTTACCTTCAACACGGATTCGGCTGCACTGAGCATAATTGCGCCCCATTCGGTTTGTCCTTGCCGTGCCTTCAAGCCAGCCAGCCCGGCAAGGCATTCGGCGATCCCGCGCCGGTTGCCTAAGCGGCGGAACATTGCCAGGCTGCTCCTGAATTGCGATTCGGCGCGCTCATAATCGCCTTCGTGCTGGGCGATATATCCCAAACTGTGTACAAAACGCGCCCTGTCACCTTTATCGCCCGAGTCGGGAAGCAATGTTTCGCACTCTTCATAGTATTTTCGCGCTATATCATATTGTCCTTGTGTGCGCGCCACTTCGCCGAGATTGTTAAGTGCAAATGCTATTAGCCAGTTTTCATTAATGACGCGAGCTTTGCCTAATGCCTCTTCGTGACACGCGCGTGCCTGTTCTGTATGTCCCAGTCCGAGTTCGGCATTGCCCAAATGCACCAGTGTGAGACCATGGAAATAATCGATACCCGCCTGCTTGAAGAATTGCCCAGCCTGCTGTAACAATGGCTGCGCGTCGCCGTCCCTGCCCATGTTGATAAAGGCGATCCCGTTCGACAGTTGTGAAGACGCCACCATGAGGTTGTCTTCGAGCTGCTGCTCGATGGCAAGAGTTTCCTGTAACTTTCC
>DATGYJ010000428.1:0-13503 GCA_035298105.1 Anaerolineales bacterium
TGGGAACCAATGCAGGATCGGCGAGCCGAGCAATCTGTCCAAAAATATTTCAAGACGCTGGAAGGCGAAATTAGAAAGCTGAGCGGAAAGGATTGGGCCTTAACTGCGATCAAGACCAGGGAATCTCCCGCTTATCAAGAGCTCCTGGATCGGCTTGAAAGCCTGCAGGAATTTGCATCCCTGCGCGTCCTGTATGGGATCGGACGGCTGCTGGAGGTTAAGAGCCTCAGCCAATCTGCCAAAAACCTGGACCAGAGGGATCTCGCCAACCAAATTCAATCCTTGTGCCGCAGCTATCGCGATAGAAATCAACTGAACTATATTAAGGCTCTGGAACGCCTAAAGAAGTTTTTGCAGAAAGAAAGTTTTACAACTCAGCCCAATCAAATGGAAAATGTGATTGATTTTATCAACCGCTCCATTGGATGCCAGCTTAAGGCCGATCAGGGCCCCAGGCAGTGGCTGCAGGCACTCGAACAATATGATCTTTTATTCCCCGCTAATTTACCCAAAGATGAACTTCAAAACACGGATATTGTCGATCAGGTGATTGCCTTTGTGGATGAACACTATATGTCTAACATCGGGATCGGTCAGATTGCTGAACACTTGAAAATCACACCCAATTACCTGAGCACTTTATTTCATAGAAAGACCGGCATTAATTTCATGGCGTACCTGAAAAAAATTCGGATGCTGAAGGCAAAGGAATTATTGGCCGATCCAAACATTCAAGTTCATCAGGTTGCGCAGCAAGTTGGCTATTTCAGCACTCGTCATTTTGCCAGACTCTTTGCCGAACACTATGGATGCCTTCCCTCGGAATATCGTGACAAATATAAGACTCATTAACCAAACCTTTCAGAGAACCTAAAATTCAACCACGGGGATGCCTTCGGGATGGTAAATGAATATTTGCCTAGTACCGTAGAATACAGATAGAGGAGAGCGAGTGGTTTCAGGACCACTCGCTCTTTTTTGAGACGCAATTTCCGTTTTGTAGAAGAGATATGAATAGTAGAGAAACCAGCACATACAGCGTAGTTTTATGTCATTGTCAAAAGTATCCGGCGTGCTATGATGAAAACGGATGCATCCAAATTAACAACGTAAGACCATTTGAGCAATCAGCTCAAGTGGATCATCAATACTGTATAAGGAGGATCCGCCCCCGCATAACTGCTATGTTAGCCAACCGGATGATTGCCTTCAATAAGGATTTGCACGATTCGTTGGTAGACAGTCTGAAACTTTGTCTGCCAAAGGAGCTGGTATCTCTCGTTTTGAAAAGGAGAAAAAATGAATACCATGAAGAGAATCACTGCCTTGCTTAGCCTGGTCATCATTGTATCTTTGGCTGCCTGTGCGAGCCCAGCGACCCCTACCCCGCAAGCCGTCGTTCCGACACAGCCCCCTGCAGCAACAGAGGCACCCGCTGCCACGGAAGCCAGTGCACCGGCTGAAGTTGTCACCATCTCAGTTATGACCAACCGCGTTGGCACGCAGGCCGAACTGCTAGAGCAGATCGCCAGGAAATTTGAGCAGAAAAACCCGGACATTAAAGTTGACTTCTCCGCGCCGGGTGCCGATTATGAAAAGTTGATGAAGATCAAGATGGCCGCTAATGATATGCCCGATGTATTTTCCACACACGGATGGGCGAAAATTCGTTACGGAGAATTCCTGCTGGATCTGAAAGATCAGCCCTGGGCTGCACAGCTTGATCCGGCCATCAAACCGGCTGTGACCGATGACACCGGCAAGGTCTACGTTTTGCCGATGGACCAGGAGAAGACCGGTCCCGCGTTCAATGCCGATATCCTCCAACAATATGGCCTTGAAGTCCCGCTCACCTGGGCAGATTTCATGGCTGCCTGCGAAACAATCAAGACCAAGAGCGAAGGCAGAGTGGCCTGTGTCCATATGGGCGGCGCTGATTCATGGCCCGTAGGTCAGTACTATGACTTTTTCTCGACCGCCCTGGCAATCAGCCCTACACCTAATGATGCCGCGGCCCTCCTGGATGGCAAATATGATTGGACAAAATACACAGTCCTCTCGCAGAATCTACTTGATCTCAAGACAAAGGGTTATCTGAACACCGACGCATTGACTGCCAAATATACTGACTCAGCGGCGGCTCTCGCCGAAGGGAAAGCAGCCTTTGGGTTCTACGGTCCCTTCATTTGCGATGAAGCCCTGAAAACCAATCCAAACTTTCATTGTGGTGTTATGCCCATACCATCTCTGGCAGAGGGTGACAAGCCTACCTTTGCAGGCGGTGAGCTGACCACGTGGGGTGTCTGGAAAGATTCCAAGCACTCTGATGCAGCCATCAAGTTCGTGAACTACTTTGCCCAGCCGGAAAACGTGAAGGCTGTAGCTGAATCCAACAAGGTCCCAGCAGGGTTGAGCGGGGTTGAGGTTGACGCAGGCTACCTGACCCAGTATTACACCAAATACGCCGACTTGCGGACCTTCACTTACTTCGATCGCATCTATCTGCCAAATGGCATGTGGGATGTATTGTGCAAGAATGGTCAGGATGTATTGGCTGGAGGTATCACCCCGGCGCAAGCCACCGACAATATCGCCAAGGAGTACGCTCGTCTGCTCGCCTCACAATAAGCCAGGTTCTCCTTCTGGGTTTTCAGTATACCCAGTCTGAATTTGAGATGAGAGCGGCGCAGAGGTTTGTGCCGCTCTCAGTCTGGAAAACTTGAAATGGACATCCTTCGATCTTCAGCAAACAACGTGAGCCAGATGAGGACCAGTAGAAATGGGTTAAAAAGATTCTTCGATTCGCCTGGGTCTCTTAATCTCATGTACGTTCCGGCACTGCTGCTGTTCGCTGTTTTTATTTATTATCCAATTGCTCAGGGCATCAAAATCTCGTTTACCAATTGGAATGGGTACTCGGCTCATTATTCTTTTGTGGGGCTTGAAAAATATCGTTATATGTTTACCGATATGAGAACCTACAAGGTAATACTTAACACATTGATCTACGGTCTGGGCAGCACATTATTTCAGAATATCCTGGGGCTTGCCTATGCAGTGTTCTTAAATGCGAAGCTGAGAGGAAGAGGGATTGTCAGGACAATCGTCTATTTTCCGGTAATTGTTGCTCCAATTATTATGGGATATGTTTGGTATTTTATTTTTCAATATGACGGCGGCGCGCTGAACGACATCCTGCTGGCTTTCGGAAAGGAGCCTGTTGATTGGTTAGGAAATGGCCCGCGGGCCGTCTGGTTGATCACCCTGGTGAACACCTTCCAGTATATGGGGGTAGCCATGGTCGTCTACCTGGCAGGCTTGCAGGCCATTCCCAAGGAATACCTTGAAGCCGCAGAGGTCGATGGCGCCTCCGGATTCTATAAGTTTATTCACATTACTTTGCCTTTGCTCATGCCGGCAGTGACTGTCAGTATTGTCCTTAACATCATCGAAGGCTTAAAGCTGTTCGATGTCATCGTCTCCATGACCAACGGCGGTCCGGGTTATGCCTCGCATTCCCTGTCGACGATGATGTCTGATCTGTTCTTTGCAGGGCAGGACGCAGGTTTTGCCGCAGCTTTAGGCAATTTGATGTTTGTCCTGATCAGCCTATTCGGGATCAGTTCATTGAAGTTTCTACGCAGAAAAGAGGTGGATCTATGACCGGGATCATTAAGCTAATCAGGAAGATCCTGAGTTACCTGACAGCCCTGCTCATTTCGATCGTTCACCTGATCCCTTTCTATATATTGTTAAATCTGGCCTTCAAAATGCGGCAGGATACTAGTTCAAAATGGACTCCGCCGGATTACCTATATCTAAAGAACTTTAGCGACGTATGGACGCAATCTCATTTAGGTTCGGCGCTCTTGAACGATCTGATCATTACTGTGTGCACTGTTGCTTTGGTCGTTTTTGTGGGGGTTCTGGCAGCGTATCCGTTAGCACGTTACCCGACCCGCTGGAATAACTCCGTCTATACTTTATCGATTTCAACCCTCATCGTTCCGGCCCTGACGGTCCTGGTGCCTTTATACAAGTTGGTAGTCGACATTCATGGGATCAGCACCTATTGGGCCATGGTCCTGGTCCTGACTACATTTTTCCTCCCGACTGTTATTTTTTTATACACAGGCTTCATCCGGACAATTCCCAGAGAATTGGACGAAGCTGCCTTGATCGATGGATGCAATCGCTACGAGATTTTTTTCCGGATCATTTTTCCACTCCTCAAACCGGTGACCGCCAGTGTGATCATCATCATCATGCTGGGGGTCTGGAACGATTATCGTTTTTCTCTCTTCCTCCTGCAGAAAAGATCCGTACAAACCGTGCCACTGGTTCTTTCCCAATTCTTCTCTCAGTTTCAAAATAATCTGCCCCTGGCGGCTGCCGGAAGCCTGCTCAGCATGATACCCATGGCGCTGATCTATCTGTTTTTGCAAAAATATTTCGTCAGCGGGTTAGCAGAAGGGGCGGTCAAGGGCTAAAGCATAATTTGATCTAATGTGGAACAATCGATTCTCTTCTTTGCCGGGACGCTGATGAACGCTGAGAACGCAGATTTTTCTTTTTGAATCAGCGAGATCAGTTCTTTTCAGAAGAAACTGCCAATGAATGCAAATTACTACGAGCAATTCAAGAAGTTCATCCTGACGACCGAACAGACCGCCTACTGTCTTTATCCTTCAGAGTACCGCGTCCAGGCAGAAGCGCTGGTAGAAGCCAGACGACTGGTAAACGGCGTGTTGATTGAAAAAATTTAATGCCGAAGTTCGAAATGAGGCTTATGATTGACAGCAGATAACCTTTTCGATGAGGAAATAAGCATCTCAAGCCTGAGGCATTCCTATGCGATTTGCATTTTCCCTGCGCTTTCGTCTGATGATCTTCTATCTGATCATCTTTCTGGTGCCGGCAGCGATCATGATCTTTGCCATGCCGTATTATTTCCAGCAATCGTTCTCCAATGAGACCCGGGCGCTAACGGAAGGTACCCTCACCTCGATCACGAGGAATATCGAGACATATCTCGATGATCTAAACCGGTTGACGATCACTCCCTATCTCAACGATGATGTGATGCAAGCCATGCAATTGAAGGCCAGTCCCAATTACAGTCATGCGGATGATTATTCCAAATTACTGGCAGACCGGGCCCTTAAGACTACTCTCCCTCTCTTCCTGCAAAATTCGCGCACCGACATTCTCGCCACGGTTTTAGTGATCCCTGACGGCTCGGCATACGTTGCTTCCGTTGGCGCCGCTTATGGTGAGCCAGTTACCGGCTATGCCTATACCAGGCAAGGTTGGTATCAGAAAGCGGTGCAAGCTGATGGCAATGTAGTCTTTATCAGTTCGCATCCAGAGGACTATTTGAGCAATATCCCGGTTCGCCAGGTTTTCTCAGTCGCCCGGTTGATCAAAGACCCCGATACGCGTCAACCGCTGGGTGTGATCATGGCTGATGCGGATACGGTCGTTCTGGCGCGCATCATTAACGACATCCATTTCAATGTCAGTTCCATTGTCTGTGTTTTCGACGATCAGGATAAACTATTGTATGCAAGCCGGCCTCTGCCTGCAGAATTGCAAAACCGAAATTTTGGTGATACCTCTACAGTGGCTGCCGGGGGTGATTCTTATGCCGCGGTTTCGACGCTGATTTCACCCGCGCAATGGAGACTGGTCGTACTGTTGTCCAACGCCGAAGTCGTAGCCAAGACGCGTTGGATTTACGTGACAGGCATCCTGTTTGCGGTGGGTGGGTTAACCCTCACGTTCGTGCTCTTCTTCATCCTTTCGCGCTGGGTCGGACGACCATTCCAGGAAATGATTGCAGTCATGAAACAGGTAGAGACAGGCAATCTCAAAACACGTTTTAAGGTGCCGGGCAATCACGATGAAATCTCGGAGTTGGGCCGGGCCCTGAACAATATGATCGAACGAATAAACGATTTGATCGAGCGCGAATACAAAGCTGTGATCAATCAGCGCAACGCAGAGTATCGGGCGCTTCAATCCCAGATCCATCCGCACTTCATCTACAACACCTTAAATGGTTTCCTTGGCCTCAACCGTTTGAATGACATGGTTGGGCTTGAAAAAGCGATCCTGGCGTTGAGTGGCATGCTCCACTATATTTTCGAAGGCGAAGATTGGGTTCATCTTCGGGAGGAGGTCACTTTCATACAACGGTATTCCGAATTGCAACGGCTGCGTTTTCGCGAGCGACTAACAAGTCAAATTCAATGTGACAAAGCTGCTGAGGAAATAAAGATTCCCAAACTCTTGTTGCAACCTCTAGTGGAAAACGCCATGATCCATGGCATCGAGCCGGTGGGGCGGCCATGCACTCTGACCGTTGACATTAAGCTTACCCAGCAAGAGCGGGAAGCCTGGATTTGCATCACAATTCAGGACGATGGACAAGGGTTTGATCCTCAGGCACCGGACAGAAAGGAAGGGCTGGGGCTTGCCAATGTTCGTGAGCGACTCCTGATTGCCTTCCCGGAGGCTAAGATGTCACTTTGCAGTCAGGTCAATTCAGGCACAAAGATCCTGATTGAATTTCCCGTTCAAATTGAAAAGTGATTTCGATAAAGATATTCTGTCAAAGGCGCTCTGGTTTATAAATTAATGCAGAATGAAGTTCCACGAAAGCCTTCGCCAGATCAGAGAACCATATGGGGGAAAGCAGTTGATCAGCACAGCTTGAGCGTGAATCATACAGATGGCTGGCTGCAAAAATGGCGATACCCAGTTGTTTGACCTATTTATCAGAAATTACTTGAAATTATTGAAAATTGTTGAAACGGCATCGTACTTGACAAAATTCATTAAGAAATGTATTATGCTTTTACCGTATTCAACAAAATTCAACAAAGAGTGTCCGAATTGACAACACACGAACGCCGACAATCACTCTCAGAGTTGCTACGCAAACAACCTGGTTTGCGCGTTCCGGAATTAGCCAGGGCACTGGGGATCTCAGAGGGTACGGTGCGAAATGACCTCAATGCTCTTGAGCAACAAGGCCGGCTCACTCGCGTGCATGGGGGAGCCGTGTTGAATGAACAGCCTCAATTCCCAAGTTCCTCTTTCAATATACGATACCATAACGAAGCCGCCGCAAAAATGAAAATATCTCAGCAGGCGGCCCTACTCGTAAACGATGGCGACTCGGTCTTTCTGGATGCGAGTACCACGATCTATTATCTGGCGCGCCAGTTGGCTGGAAGGCAGCGGCTCAGGGTGGTAACCAATGGCGTTGATGTTGCCCGCCTGATGGCAGAAAACCCAACCAATATGGTAATTTTGCTGGGAGGCACTGTTGGCTCTGACGGGTCATCCGTCACAGGTTTGTTAAGCGAACAGGCATTGGAAGAACTGCGCATGCAAAAGGCTTTTGTGTCCTGCAGCGGGTTTAGTGTTGAGCGCGGCATGACGGACGTTCACCTCGCCGGAGCACATTTGAAGCGCAAGGCAATTGCTTCCGCGCAGCAAGTGTTTGCACTGGTCGGTTCAAACAAACTAGGTAAGGAAGACCTCACCTCTTTTGCAGGTGTTGATCGGATCAATCACCTTTTTACCGATGATGGTTTAAGTGAAGAATGGCGTGCCCGTCTAACCAAGGCGGGCATTCCTTTTACAGTTTGCGCTGAAGCCAGCCCTATCCTGCCCTAGATAAGGCCATCCTTTTTTGAGGAGGAAACGCTCAAATGACGGAAGTTTTACTTCGCCTGGAAGGGATCACAAAAACCTTTCCGGGTGTTCAAGCCCTCAGTGATTGCCGCTTTGACCTCCAGGCCGGTGAGGTCCATGCCCTGGTTGGGGAAAATGGCGCCGGAAAATCCACATTGATGAAGGTCGTTTCGGGCATCTATCAAAAAGATTCCGGGCATATCTATTACATGGGGAATGAAGTTGAAATCCCTAATCCGCGTGCAGCCCAGCACCTGGGAATCAGCATTATCCACCAGGAATTGAACCTGATGCCACACTTGACGGTGGCGCAAAATGTTTTCATTGGACGCGAACCGCGCTCCAAATTTCCGTTTGGCCTGGATGAGAAACTTGCAAATCAACAGACCGAGCGCGTTCTCAATATGCTCAACCTTCAACTGGCTCCCACCATGAAGGTCTCTGACCTAACCGTCGCGAAACAACAAATGGTGGAAATCGCCAAGGCCTTATCTTTCAACGCAAAAATCCTGATCATGGATGAGCCGACTGCCGCGTTGACCGAAACGGAAATCGAAGAGTTATTTCGTATCATCAAACAACTGCGTGAAAAAGGCGTGGGAATCGTCCATATCTCACATCGCCTCGAAGAACTCAAGCAAATCTCCGATCGCGTGACGGTCATGCGCGATGGAAAGTACATCGACACCTTGCAGACCAAAGACGCCACGATTGACCAGATCATCAGCCTGATGGTAGGGCGCACCATCTTTGAAACTGCTCCTGAACTACCAGAGGTACCCAGCCAGGAGGTTGTGCTCGAAGTTCGCAATCTGAACCGCGGTAAAGTATTGCGGGATGTAAATTTCAGCCTGATGAAGGGTGAAATATTGGGTTTCGCAGGGCTAGTAGGCGCCGGACGCACAGAAGTGGCACGCGCTATTTTTGGCGCGGACGGATACGACTCTGGGGAAATTTATATCAAAGGACAGCCCGTACACATTAAAAGCCCGGGGGATGCCGTGACATGCGGAGTGGGTTATCTTTCCGAAGATCGCAAACGCTATGGTCTGGCTCTTGGCATGGATGTGAAAGAGAATGTGGTCTTATCAGCGATGAAAAGATTTCTAAATCGTTTCGGCTGGGTGGACTTCAAGAAGACGCGTGTTCGTGGGCAGGAAGTGATTAAAGCATTGAACATCAAAACGCCCAGCCTGGAACAAAAAGTGAAATTTCTATCTGGCGGGAACCAACAAAAAGTAGTCATTGGCAAATGGCTGACCGCCGATACGGATATCCTGATTTTCGATGAGCCGACACGCGGCATCGATGTGGGTGCCAAGAGTGAAATTTATAAACTGCTGAATGACCTGGCTCAGCAGGGCAAATCCATCATCATGATCTCCTCTGAACTGCCGGAGATCTTGCGTATGAGCCATCGTGTGGTCGTGATGTGCGAGGGACGGGTGACAGGCATCCTGAATGCCAGTGAAGCCACCCAGGAGAGCATCATGAAGTACGCTACGATGCGCAGCGAAGCCGTTTTGATGAGTGCATAGAAAACATACCATTTCTTTTTTTCGGGAAGAAAACCATGAAAAGTGAACCCCAAACCACCAAGACCGTGTTCCATACCGATGAACCCAAGACCGCCACGACGGTGTTCCGTTCAGACGCCATGCAGCGCATCATGGCATTTAGCGCTCTGATCGTGCTGGCCGTTGGTTTTTCGTTAGCTTCACCATATTTTCGCACCTTCGACAACTTCGTTGGCATCCTGCTGGCAACCGCGGTCAATGGGGTGCTTGGGTTGGGGGTTACATTCATCATTATCACTGCCGGTATCGATCTTTCTGTGGGTACCGTGATGACATTTTCGGCAGTGATGACCGGTGTGTTCATCACCAACTGGCACTGGCCAATCCCAATCGGTATTCTGGGCGGTATCCTGGCAGGTAGCTTGGCAGGCTTTATCAACGGGATTGTGATTTCCCGCATGAAAATTCCGCCCTTCATCGCTACATTGGGTATGTTGAACATCGCCCGAGGGCTTTCCCTGGTGATTTCAGACCTTCATCCGATTTATTTCAACGATACACCCGCCTTCCGCGAGATGGCGATGGGCTCGGTAGTGGGCAAGATTATTCCAGGATTTGAAGTTCCGAATGCTGTCTTCATCATGTTTGGGGCAGCGATCATTGCGCACCTGATCTTGTCCCGCACTATCCTGGGTCGCTACACTTATGCGCTGGGCAGCAATGAGGAAGCCACCCGCCTTTCGGGCGTCAACGTGGCTGTCTGGAAAACCGCCGTATATACCTTGGGCGGCTTTTTCGCCGGGATGGGAGGCGTATTAATTGCCTCCCGCTTGAATTCGGCACAACCCGCGCTTGGCTTTGGTTATGAACTGGACGCCATCGCAGCGGTAGTGATTGGTGGCACTTCACTGAGTGGCGGTGAAGGATCTATTCTGGGCACCATCATCGGGGCGTTCATTATGAGCACGCTCACGAATGGCTTGCGCATCCTCTCGGTCCCGCAGGAATGGCAGATCGTAGTTACCGGCGGCATTGTTGTCATGGCAGTTTATCTTGACATATTGCGCCGACGACAGAAATAGATACGAGATACAAAGGAGGCCCATATCCTAAAGAGTATATAAAATAACGAAATATCAATAGTGATCTCAAATTCAAACAAATTGCAATAAGGAGAAAGATATGAAATCCAGCAAGATCGTTTTGGTATTGGTGACCATGATCGTCGTGGCATCCATGCTCGCCGCATGTGGTGGAGCCCCCGCTACAACCGCAGCGCCCGCAGCGCCCGCGGCTGCAGAAAAACTCTACATCCCTGTGATTTCCAAGGGATTCCAGCACCAGTTCTGGCAGGCAGTTAAACTCGGCTCCGAAAACGCCGCTAAAGACCTGAACGTGACTATTACATTCGAAGGTCCAGAATCCGAAGCTATGGTCGACAAGCAGGTTGAAATGTTCCAGACCGCTCTGGACAAGAAACCCGCCGCCATTTGTCTCGCTGCTGTTGATTCAAAAGCTTTCCAGCCCCTGCTTGAAAAAGCCAAAGCCGCTGGTATCCCCGTAATCGGTTTCGACTCGGGTGTCGATAGTGACATCCCCGTCACTACCGCTGCTACCGATAACATTGCCGCTGCCGCCATGGCTGCTGACAAGATGGTCGAACTGATTGGCGGCGAAGGCGAAGTTGCTGTGATTGCCCACGACCAGACCAGCCGCACCGGTATTGATCGCGTAAAAGGCTTCACAGACGAGATCAAGAACAAGTACCCGAAAGTCACCATTGTCGACACTCAGTACGGTGGCGGCGATCAGCTTAAATCCACCGATCTGGCCAAGGCCATTATTCAGGCTCACCCGAACCTGAAAGGCTTCTTTGGCGCCAACGAAGGCTCGATCATCGGTGTGTTGAATGCGGTCAAGGAACTTGGCCTGGAAGGCAAGCTGACGGTCATCGGTTACGACTCTGGTCAACAACAGATGGACGCCATCCGTTCCGGTGCTGAAGCGGGCGCGATCACCCAAAACCCGATCGGGATTGGTTACAAGTGCGTCGAAGCCGCTGTCAAGGCCTACAAAGGCGAGACCCTGCCCAAGGTGATTGACACCGGATTCATGTGGTACGACAAGACCAACATTGACAGCCCCGAGATTCAAGCTGTACTGTATAAGTAATCTCTCAGTATCGAACAGGCTGAAATAAAAATAGAGATGCCCTATTCCTAAAGCCAGGTTGAGTACTTCCTGCTTAGCATAGGGCATCTCGTCAAGAAATTATCATTAGTCCTCTGTATCAGTCCGAAGGTGAAAATGTCTAATAGTTATGCTCCTAATCGCTGGCTGGGTTCTTTGCCAAAAGTCGGTATCCGTCCGGCAATTGATGGGCGGCTTGGCGGGGTACGCGAATCACTCGAAGGACAGACCATGTCCATGGCGCATACCGTTGCTGAACTGCTGACATCCAATTTGTGCTATCCAAACGGTCAGCCAGTGGAATGTGTCATCGCTGATACAACCATCGGCGGCGTTGCGGAGGCAGCTGCCTGCGCCGAGAAATTTGCCCGTGCCGGGGTCGGCCTTTCCATCACGGTTACTCCCTGCTGGTGCTATGGTTCGGAAACGATGGATATGGATCCTCTTATTCCCAAGGCGGTCTGGGGCTTTAACGGTACAGAGCGCCCAGGAGCCGTGTACCTAGCCGCTGTTCTGGCCGCTCACAATCAGAAAGGGCTGCCTGCTTTTTCCATTTACGGCCAGGATGTCCAGGATAGCGGCGACAATACCATTCCAGAGGATGTGAAGGAAAAACTCTTGCGTTTTGCCCGCGCCGGTTTGGCAGTTGCTACCATGCGCGGCAAATCCTACGTTTCCTTTGGAGCGGTTTCGATGGGTATCGCAGGATCCATCGTGGATAACGATTTCTTCGAAGCTTATCTGGGTATGCGCGTTGAGACAGTGGATATGACCGAATTTCTGCGCCGAATGGATCAGGGTATTTACGATCCCGATGAATTCAAGCGCGCTCTGACATGGGTAAGATCCAATTGCACCGAGGGCAAAGAATACAACCCTCCTGCGAAACAGCGCAGTCGCGCCCAGAAAGACAATGACTGGGAAACAGTCGTCAAAATGGCAATGATCGCCCGTGATGTAATGAATGGTAATCCGCGCTTGGCAGAACTTGGCTTTGGCGAAGAGGCCCTGGGGCGCAATGCGATTTTGTCCGGGTTCCAGGGTCAGCGTCAGTGGACGGACTATCAGCCCAATGGCGATTTTCTGGAAGCGATTCTCAACACATCCTTCGACTGGAATGGACCTCGCCAGCCATATCTTGTGGCAACTGAAAACGACAGCTTGAACGGTGCCAGCATGTTATTTGGCCACTTGCTCACCAGTACGGCGCAAATATTCGCAGATGTTCGCACCTACTGGAGTCCCGCGGCATTGAAACGCGTCACAGGCTATGATGTATCCGGGCGCACGTCTGGTGGAATTATTCATCTTATTAACTCTGGCGCTTGCACGCTTGATGCGACCGGCTGGCATGAAATTGATGGTCAACCTGCCATCAAACCCTGGTGGAATGTCACAAGAGAAGAAGCCCAGAAATGCTTCGAGATGACCACCTGGTATCCTGCCGATCTCGGATATTTCCGTGGGGGCGGATATTCAAGTGGTTTCCTTACCCGTGGCAACATGCCGATGACCATGAGTCGCATAAACCTCGTCAAGGGAATTGGCCCGGTCCTGCAAATCGCCGAAGGCTGGACCGTTGACCTGCCTGCGGAAGTTCATCATCAACTAAATGAGCGCACCAATCCCACGTGGCCCACTCACTGGTTTGCACCTCGCGTGACCGGAGAGGGTGTGTTCCGCGATGTCTACAGCGTGATGGCAAATTGGGGAGCAAATCACGGCGCGCTGAGCTATGGTCACATTGGCGCAGATTTGATCAGCATGGCTTCCATATTGCGTATTCCAGTTTGTATGCATAACGTTCCCGAAGAAAGCATTTTCCGCCCCAGCACATGGACGGCATTTGGAGCTATGGATCCTCAAGGCGCTGATTTCCGCGCCTGTGCAAATTTCGGACCATTGTACGGCTAATCAGAGCAGACCATTGAATAACTTCAAAGCAGCATACCAAAAATGGCAAAGCACTCTACACTCTCTCTCCGCCGGATCAAGCCTGAACATATCCAAACTTACATCAACTATCACAAGCAGGTGTGGTCTGAGTTGTTAGATGCGTATCGTGAGGCAGGAATAACCCAGATTGACTGCT
>DATGYJ010000429.1:0-2292 GCA_035298105.1 Anaerolineales bacterium
TATCCTGAATCAAAATGGCCGGGGTACCGCTGGAGCCGGAGGTCGTGAATACCAGATATCGGCTAAGAAATAAATCGCCGATCCGTGATTTGTCAGCTATAAAAGCTGCAGCATCTGCCCGCTTGATAACTGGATCAGTGACCCACTCCTCAAAATGGGCCATCAAATCCGTCTTGGTAACAGGCGGTAGGGGCGGTATGTCATCAACGCGTGCGGGCAAAGGCGACGAGTTCATTCAAACGTTTCTGTTGGCGATCGATAATGCTTGGTAAGCCTGCCCGTTTGGCTAGCCAGGCATCCCATGCAACGGATAACGGTGTGAGTTCTTTCATGGTGTTGTTCTACTTGCTTTTTCTAGGTGATGACAGTTTCCATCGGATGCACTTCTGGCGAGCGTGATTCTGCCCACACATGGCGAAATTTTCCACTGATGGGATTGGGTGCGGGCGGTTCTGCTGCAAGAACAAGTTGGACGTTCGACAGACCATGATCCTTGAAGTAGCTCTGCACTCGTTGTTTTACCAATTCCCATATTTCGCCTTCTTTGCCTGTTACCTTCGCCTGTAATCGCACCTTGAGTTGTTCTGGTGCAGTCTGAATAGCTTGGAAGCGATAAGCGCCGGGCGTATCTTTGATCACTGACCACAATGCCATCGGCATGATAGGAACAGCATGGCCAGCTGGGTTGGTGAAACGCAAGATCTCATCGTTGCGGCCTTCGACCGTTATAGATGGCAATAGACTCCCACATGCGCAGGGTTCAGGATTGACGGTGACGCTATCGCCCATCTCATATCGAATGAAGGGCTGGACGCGGTTGGCCAGGTTGGTGATCAGCACTTTATGTGAAGGTCGTCCGGGTGGAACACGCCTGAATTCTTCGTCAACAGGTTCAAAAATCACCCAATCGGTGTTGACATGAAGCCCACCTTTTCCGCAATCATAGGCCATTACGGGCATTTCAGAAGCACCATAGTTTTGACGGACATGAGCATGGAACGCGGATTCAATCTGTTGGCGTACCGCAGCCGTCAATGTCTCCCCTGTCGGCAATACCAAAACGGGCTGGATGTGCAATCGGCCCTCTTCCTGCTCCTCTGCAAGAAGAGCAAGTGAACTCGGGTAGGCGGCAAGCATGGCAGGTTGATACTCATTCAAACCCTGGATGATCTCGGGCAAGGGCGCGAGCGCAGAAAACATACGAGCGGTTTTCTCACGTCGCGGATTTTCCAAATGCCTGCGCTTCATACTGGCAACGCCTTGAAAATGACCGCCCGTTACAAAGACGGCCGCAACGCGCCCCCCGAGTTGTGCGAAACGACGCCATTCATGTAAAGAGAATTCCCATGCCGGAACGCCGCGCGCAAGTTCAACGGCCGAGGAAAGTGCCAGCATGCCCTTATCGTGGATAAGTACGGTCGGAACTCCGGTCGTGCCGGATGTCGTACATACAAAGTAACGTCCCAAAAAGTGATGACCGACTAGCGATTTATCAGATACAAAGGCCTCGACGCTTGCCCGCGTAATTTCAGAGTCAGTCATCCAGTCATCGAAATATTTCAGTAGATCCGGCTTCATCACAGGAGGCAGTTGCCGCACATCGGTGATGCCGTCAGGTAGATGTCGATATTTATCGCCGTAGTAACGTGAATGTGTTCGCACAAATGCGACAAGCTCCATCAGGCGATGCCGTTGTCGCGCTTCAATTGCCTGCATCCCGCCTCGTGTTGCTCTCCATGTGTCCCATGCGATGTGAGAAAAAGTTAGATTTTCCATCGTATTCTCCAGATATCTCGGGTGAATTCAATGCTCTATGATGCAATAATAAGAAAAGCCCGTAACGAGATCGTTACAGGCACGTACAACGGTGAGATAAATTGACTAGAAGCCAAGGTCATCGGTAATAATCAGATCACCCCACAAGGGAGGGGGCACGCTGCTAGTACACTTACAGGGCAACTCGGCTACACCATCACACAGGCCAGTTCGTCCTATAACTCTGTAGTGAGAAAGGAGTACCGGTTGGCGCAAAGTAGATATGTCCTCTTTTCTGTCTGGCCCTTCGACAACTGAAAGAGACCAGATCAAATCAAGTCGAGACTGATGAATAGGGGCTGGGGTGGTTGTTCCTGGTTCAATCTTATACAAAAGGGCGAACCATAAAATTTTTTCGGCCACGGAGGAAAAGGCGCTCATTTTCCAAGGCGTTTGTACGGAAGGCACCCATATGCGCTAACTTAGTGGGGGGATAATGAAAAAAAAGAACCTCTTTGGTAAGATTTAGTTGGTGAG
>DATGYJ010000430.1:0-1827 GCA_035298105.1 Anaerolineales bacterium
CTCCTTTGGCGAATTTTCCGGAATTATAGCCGGACAAAAGAAGATTCCATGATCACCCATTGGCATGAGAAACCGTTACAATACGACCCACATTCGATATGGAGAAGGCTTACTCACAAGATCCTCTCGTCAAAGCAAACGAAGTGTTGATACATGAAGACGGCAGGTGGCTGCACTTTACTGAGCCACGGCAGATGATCGTTGCCCAGCGATTGGATGACGTTCTGCCGGCGTTGCAAGAGATCGAGCGACTGACCAAAAACAAAGGTTGGTACGCGGCGGGCTTCCTAAGCTATGAAGCCGCCTCTGCATTTGACCCCGCACTTCAGACTCGGGCCGCTGCGGCATTTCTCGACGATCCCTTATCACCTTGCCCACACGCCGACCCGGAAGAACCGGGCGCCGGATTCCCCTATCTATGGTTTGGACTCTACGCAGAACCGCGTGCCCTTACATTACCCAGACCTGAAGACCCGCAAGAGATTTTGAGCTGGAATCCCACTGTTGACCGTGAAACTTATGAATCTGCCATTGCACAGATCAAAGATTACATCGCCCAGGGCAGGACCTACCAGATCAATTACACCATGCGCCTGCAATCAGATTTCACCAGCAACCCCTGGGGTTTGTTCCTCCGCCTGGCACACAGGCAGAATCAGCATGCAGCTTATATTGATGTGGGCCGTTACGTGATTTGTTCGGCCTCGCCAGAATTGTTTTTTCAACTTGAGGAAGGCAGCGTGACTTGCCGCCCCATGAAAGGGACAATCAAGCGCGGGCGCACCACCTTTGAGGACAACCAACAATCAGAATGGCTGCAGAACTCCGAGAAAAACCGTGCTGAAAACGTAATGATTGTGGATATGATCCGCAATGACCTGGGACGGATTGCAAACATCGGCAGTGTCCGGGTACCCCAACTTTTCGAGATAGAGCGCTATCCAACGCTCTGGCAAATGACCTCCACGATCACTGCCAGGACAGAAGCATCCATCACAGAAATCCTTGCGGCGCTTTTTCCATGCGCCTCGATTACGGGAGCGCCAAAGGTCAGCACGATGAAGATCATCAGGGAACTCGAAAGCACTCCGCGCAAGATTTACACCGGCAGCATCGGTTACTTTTCAGCGCAACGAAAAGCAAAATTCAATGTAGCTATTCGTACTATGTTGATCGACCGGAGGTACCGGAAAGCTGAATATGGGGTCGGGGGCGGCATCCTATGGGATTCGACCAGCACGGACGAATATGAGGAAGCGCTGCTCAAAGCGCGTGTACTCACTCAACCAAGCTCTTTTTCCCTGCTCGAAACCATGCTTTGGACTCCCGAAGAAGGCTTCGTTCTAAGGGAAAGGCATCTTGCGCGCATGCTGGACTCTGCAGGCTATTTTGATATCCCTGTAACACGCCACGAGCTGGAAGAATGCCTGGAACACATCTCTTCCGGTTTTCGAACCCATCAACGCGTGCGGCTACTCCTTGATCTGTTCGGGAAACTGGGATTTGAGTCGGAACCCTTTGAGCCTGCCACAAATATCAAGACTCTGAAAGTTTGTCTTGCAAAGCAGCCCATTGACTCTCGGGACGTGTTTCTATTCCATAAGACGACCCAGCGTCTCATTTACGAATCGAGGCGGGAAGGACTCGAGGAATTTGATGATGTTTTGCTTTACAACGAATCGGGCGATCTAACCGAATTTACAATTGGAAATCTGGTCGTTGAGTTGGAAGATCACTTGCTTACTCCACCGCTCTCATGCGGCGTGTTAGCAGGCACATTCCGCGCTCATTTACTCGAATCAGGTCAAGTTATAGAAAGACCTATCC
>DATGYJ010000431.1:0-5943 GCA_035298105.1 Anaerolineales bacterium
CCCGCCTGGATGTCGATACGATCTGTGATTTCCTCACGCGTGCCTACTGGGCAAGCGGACGACCGCGTGAACGAACTGAACGCGCCTTACAGAACTCGCTTGTCTTCGGTCTGTATAAGGGTGACAAGCAGATCGGTCTCGCGCGCGTGGTCAGCGATTACGCCATCTTCGCCTATCTCTGTGATGTCTTCATTCATGAGGATTATCGCGGGCAGGGGCTCGGCAAATGGCTGATGGAAACCATCCACGGTCATCCTGACCTGCAAGGTCTGCGGCGCTGGACGCTTGCCACCCGCGACGCCCATGGACTCTATCGCCAGTTTGGATGGGAGGCGCTCGCAAACCCGGACAGCTGGATGGAATTGTTCCGCCCGTTTCCCGGAGAGGGACGCGATTAGTGGCCATCCTCCTTCTTAAGCAGGGCCGCGAGAAATCTTTGCTGCGGCGCCATCCCTGGGTCTTCTCAGGTGCAGTCCATTTTGTGGATGGGGAACCGGCCTCTGGCGAGACCGTGGACCTGCGCTCGTTCAATGGGCAGTTCCTCGCCCGCGGTTCTTACTCGCCCAGCTCGCAAATCCGGGCCCGGGTCTGGACGTTTGAAGAGGAGCCGGTTGACAAGGAATTCCTTCGCAAAAAAATCCGGAGAGCAATCGATGCCCGCTCCTCGTTATTCGATATTCATAATACTGATTCATTGCGATTAATTTATGCAGAGTCGGATGGCATCCCAGGCTTAATCGTGGATCGTTACGGTGAGGTCCTCGTCCTTCAATCTCTCACAGCGGGCTCTGAATTCTGGAAGGAAACGCTCGCCGATCTCTTACTGGAAGAAACCGGACTCTCAACGATCTATGAACGTTCCGATGCCGATGCGCGCGAGCTGGAAGGGCTTGTTTCGCATACAGGCATTCTACGCGGTCATCTTTCTTCCTCCATCTTTCCTATCAGCGAACACGGCCTCCAATTTAAAGTCAACCTGGCCGAGGGGCATAAGACCGGCTTCTATCTCGATCAACGCGCAAATCGTCTGCGTGTGCGTGAGCTTGCGAAAGATAAGGAGGTACTGGACGGTTTTTGCTACACCGGCGGGTTTACGGTCAACGCACTGGCTGGTGGTGCGAAATCCGTCCTCTCGATCGATTCATCTGCGCAGGCACTGGAGTTATGCCAAGAGAATATCGCGCTCAACAACTTACCCGCCACCCGCCAGACGGCGCTCGAAGGTGATGTCTTTCAACTCTTACGCAAATTCCGCGATGAGAGGCGTTCCTTCGATCTGATCATTCTCGACCCGCCCAAATTCGCGCCTACGGCTGCCCAGGCTGAAAGAGCCGCGCGTGGATACAAGGATATCAATCTACTTGCTTTCAAATTATTGCGGCCCGGTGGAATGCTGGTCACATTCTCATGCTCGGGCGGCATCGACGCAGCATTGTTCCAAAAAATCATTGCAGGGTCAGCTTTGGATGCTGGCGTTGAAGCGCAGATCCTCGAGCATTTATCGCAGGGGGCCGATCACCCCGTCTCACTGTACTTCCCGGAGGGAGCATATCTGAAAGGATTGGTCTGTTATAAAGGGACTTAACGACGCGGGTCATCAGGTCGAGACATTGTAACCAAAATGCATCATTTATTTTATAATGAAGCAGCACGACTTCAAGTGTCAAGCCTGTCGGAATGAATGGGGGCCTTGCACGACTTGCGGCTCCTGGGGAGGTAGAACGCCATGGTTAGCTGGTATGCAAGATTTGATTCAGTGGATTGCAGTTGTTGGGTAGAGTGTATTAGCGCTTTCATTCCTTGAAAGCGCTGCTTTTATTTCGGTAAGATAGGTCGCCCATGTGCAACTAACAAGCAGAAAATTGACTATCAAAGACCAGATGCTTGTTAATTCTTACCAATGATTACTTACGAAAAGATTTTAAAGAAACCACAAGTTGCGAACAGCTTGATTGGGATGTCTCTGGCGGAATTTGAGAAGTTATACGCCAGATTTGAGCTTGCCTACACGACACGTGTGAGGGCTTTGCCGTACACTCGACGAGACAGGATGAAACGCCAACGTGCCGTGGGCGCTGGCCCAAAACACAAGTATGCTTTACGCGACCGTTTGCTGATGACCCTGTTTTGGCTGAGAGCATACACGACCTACAAGGTGCTTGGGACTCTTTACGGTTTGAATAAAACCACTGCCGAAGAGAATCTTAAAAATGTGATGTATACCCTGTCCCTGATGGACTGCTTCAACTTCGAACGACCTCAGGGCGATATTCCGAAGTTACGTTCTGTGCAAGAAGTAATCAATGCTTTTCCCGATATCCTTCTATTCATTGATTCCGAAGAGCACTCCGTGGAACAGCCAAAGCACACGAAAGGCAAATTCTCTATCGTTTGATCAACCCCCCATCCGATTGTGCGCTTTAAGCGAGTCATTAACCCTCAAAACTACTCTTGTCGCTCAGACATGTTTTTATTTATTGCACCACAAATCTATTGATTCGGGTTTTATCTTGTTCCATAATATTGTTGTAGATTTTGTAACATGATGGCAATTTATGCTGAGAGGAGGTTGCTGGTACAGGGAATCCATAATCTGAGAATTGGGGGGGGAGGTCCTCTCACTTTTCCCACATCTAGCTTCTGAGGCTTCCTATTTGTGTGGTTGATATTTGTTTTTACGATAAAAAGGGAGAGCGCATGTTAAACCGGAATAGGTTTTACAAAATGTCGATTTATTCAGGAGTATTCCTCCTGATCGTGGCCTTGTTTGGGGCGGCTGGCATGCAAGCGAGGGCTAGCCAATCACCCCACTTGATTGCTGAAGGCAGGCACATCTTCCGTTTTGACACTTTCGGCGATGAGGATTTCTGGGGCGGAGCACTGAAACTGCATCAGGCAATCGAAGGAGCGCAGTTCGGCGGCGTGGGCCCTGGAGTAAGCCCGGCAACCGCCCTAGCGGTCGGCTTGAAGGTCGATGTGACAGCCCTACCAAAATCCCTGCAAAGTCAGCTGAAGAAGGGCCAAGTTAATCTGGATGATCCGGCAGTGACCCTGGCTCTGCTCAAGTTGAATGCTGTTGTAGGTGTCAAAGGCTTCTTTAATCGAGACGGCAGCCTAAAATCGATGGGCATTACCTGCGCATTATGTCACTCGACCGTGGATGATTCCTTTGCTCCCGGGATCGGAAAGCGGCTGGATGGATGGGCGAACCGCGACCTGAACGTCGGTGCAATTGTCGCCCTCTCACCTGATCTGAGTCCGTTTCAGACCCTGCTCAACACGGATCGTGATACGGTTGTCGCCGTACTTAATAGCTGGGGACCCGGAAAGTTCGACGCCGAGCTGGCGTTGGATGGCAAGGCATTTAATCCCCAACAGGTCACGGATGGCGTTGTCACCGGGACCAATGTAACAGGCGCGACCCTGATCCCTCCGGCATTCGGTCTGGCAGGCGTCAACCTGCACACCTGGACTGGCTGGGGTTCGATCCCCTACTGGAATGCTTTTGTGGCCAATATTGAGATGCACGGCAAAGGCACGTTCTATGATCCACGACTGAACAATGCTGCCCAATTTCCCATCGCGGCGGCCAATGGGTTCGGGAATATTCAAAATCCCACAGACTTGATCACCTCGAAGCTGCCGGCCCTGCACGCATACCAGCTATCGCTGCTGGCCCCGCTGCCGCCAGCCGGGAGCTTTGATCCGGCTGCTGCTGCACGCGGACAAGCCCTCTTTGAAGGGAAAGCCAACTGTGCAAGCTGTCACACTCTCCCGGTCTTCACCGAACCGGGTTGGAACCTGCACACTCCTGCCGAAATGGGCATCGATTCTTTCCAGGCAGACCGGTCGCCTGACCTCCGGTATCGCACTTCCCCATTGAAGGGCCTCTGGACTCATACAAAAGGTGGTTTCTACCATGATGGACGCTTCGCGACCCTGCTGGACGTAGTCAATCACTATAACACCTTGTTTGGACTGGGTTTGACTGAAGCTGAAAAAGCCGACCTGGTCGAATACTTGAAATCCCTGGGTGGTGGGTGAGGCTGATCACGAAGGTGACAGGCTGCTGGCGTCAGATCATCTACAAAATCTGATTCCCGAGAATTTCATCAGCGCTTCCATGGAAAAGTGGAAGCGCTTTTATTTTGGTAAGAAAGCTCAGTTTTTTGAAACTAATAAAGGGTCTCTCATGACCAGATTGAGTCTCGTACTTTGGAAAGTCTGGTTTATTTCTGTGAGTAAGGTGTTATTATTGATTGTGTCTATTATTACAATTTTGCCATTGTGAGGAATGGCGCCCTGGCGCCACTCGCAATGGTGGAATAAACAGGAGGAAGAGATGAAAGACTACAAGTATTTAATTATCGGCGGTGGGCTGGCAGGCGATGGCGCAACCCAGGGAATCCGTGAACTGGATGCGGATGGTTCGATCGGCATGATCAGCATGGAGCCGGATCCGCCCTACATGCGACCGAATCTTTCCAAAGGACTATGGAAAGGCCGTCCGGTAGAAAAGATCTGGCGCAAAACGCAAGAGCGGGGAACTGAACTGCATCTCAACCGCCAGGTAACTCGACTTGACCCAGCGAAAAAATATATTCTTGATAACGGGGGCGATGAATACACTTATGACAAGCTGCTGCTTGCTACGGGCGGCACACCGAATCATCTACCGTTTGGCAATGGCAACATTATTTATTATCGTACTTTTCAAGACTATAAACACTTGCGCGCACTGACCGAACAGGGCGATCGCTTTGTGGTGATTGGCGGCAGCTTCATTGGTTCGGAGCTTGCTGCAGCGCTGACCCTTGTCGGCAAGAAAGTGACGATGATCTTTCCTGGAAATACCATCGGTGAAAACATCTTTCCAAAAGATCTCGCGCAGTTCCTAAACGATTATTATCGCGAAAAAGGTGTGGAAATCATAGCAGGCGATACGGCTGCCAGTGTGCAAAAGGAGGGCAGCCGGATCATCGTCCATACTGGCAGCGGGCGCTCCTTCGAAGCGGACGGAGTGGTGGCCGGGATCGGGATACGTCCAAATCTGGACCTGGCAAAAGAAGCCGGGCTCAAAGTAAACGATGGCATTTATGTAGACGAGCATCTGGAAACGACGACTTCTGGTATTTATGCAGCTGGCGACGCGGCGAACTTCTATCATTATGCGCTCGGAAAGCGGGTGCGCGTGGAGCATGAAAATAATGCCGTGGAAATGGGAAAAGTGGCCGGTCGAAATATGGCGGGCGCGAGCGAATCATATACCTACACCCCAATGTTCTATTCTGATTTATTCGATCTGGGTTATGAAGCTGTCGGGGAGATGAGCAGCAAAATGAAAGTGGTGGAAGACTGGCAGGAAGAGCCGTTCAAAAAGGGCGTGGTCTACTACATGGACGATGGCCGGGTCCGAGGTGCCTTGTTATGGAACGTTTGGGAGAAGGTAGAGGAAGCACGCGCCCTGATGCAAGAGCCAGGGCCATTCCGGGCGGAGGATTTGAGAGGCAGGATCAAAGGGTAACAACGATTGGGACACGACATGATCGTGTCCCTTTTTTATTCTAACTGTCCTGAATTTATTTTTTCTCTCCGAGTGATGAAATCGCTCTCAATAATCCCATAATCATTACGCCGAGCTGAATACCTTCGCCTGTAGAAAGGGTAACTTCATTTCCGGTCTGCTCCGCCCGGCGTTGAAGCAGCATCGCAGCGACCAAGCCCGTCACTGCACCAATCAAAGCGCCGAAGAGTAATATCCTGTTCTGATTCATGATTGATTCCTTCCTTAGAATGCAAAAGACCCTAAGAGACTGTCTGAGAACTCTTAGGGACGAGCCAGGCGACGAAGCCCTAAACGGATCATCGCCACATAAATGAACGCTTCACTAGATTCGGCTAGGCGTTCATAATCACGAGCCAAGCGTCGGTTGCGAGAAATCC
>DATGYJ010000432.1:0-21680 GCA_035298105.1 Anaerolineales bacterium
GTCCGTGCTGTCGTCCACGAACACCACTTCGGTCGCCACCCCTTTCATCGCCTGGTGGACCCGCATCAACAACGGCTCGATGTTCCCCGCTTCGTTCCGCGTCGGGATCACCACTGAAACTTCATAGCCCGTTTCGTATTCTCGTGCTAATGATGTAAAGTTTTGAGAAAGCTTATTTTCAATCATGTTGTTGACCTCTCAATTCTTGATAACAAAATTTTAAAAAATGTTAATAAAGCGGGGTAAAAAATTGCGTTCTCAAAGATCAATGTTCACCTCTTTATTTTTCGTTGAAATGGTTGATAAGTTCACAATTACTGAAGCACGTCCGGATAGCAAAGGAGCTCAATTTTTGTCTGGAGCGCTGTGCAGAGCTTTAGAGAGCAATTCTGAAAGCTTTCGTTTAATAAAACATTGCTTGCATTTCTGTAAGCATAGAAGCAGGACGAAAGTAACCCAAAAAGGTTACAAATGTAATCCAGATTGTCTTGTTATTATCCAGATAAAAACTATCAGATTTCAATTGAAGAAAAGGCTCACCCACACTTCATGAGCGGGGAGTATTCAAATTCCAAACCATGGCAAGCGTTACGGGTATTCTGATCATTCGCCCATCCTCCCTGCTCACCAGAGCGAATGACTGGCGGAGGGGAACTACCGGACCAGTACAGAACTAGTACAGGATTAGTACAGGACTGCCGAGATATACTAAGGAAGAAAGCGGGAAGAGCGAGGCAGGAGTTGCCAGTGGAAAGTTGCGAGGAGCAGACTTGGGCCGCGCAGTTTCCATTTTTGGCAATTGCCGGGGGCAAAAGCCTAGTATTAAGATAGGAAATTCATCCTCTGTCCTATGCAAGATGTCACTATTTTTGTCGAATTTAGCATGATGAATGCTAGAATGATCTGTAGAGTACTGCTCGCATGTTCCATAACGAACTTTGAAAATCAAAAACGGTAACCGCCGTCCCGCCTGGCGGCTACAGGGAGTGCCGCAAAACGGCAGATTCCTGGGATCAAACCTCAAGCAAGCCTGTTCCAAAGGATTTCCCGGGGTTGCCCGGATTTGCAGGACCGATGCCGCCACGGCGGCGCCTTCGGGACGCCTTACCGAATTTGTTTCAGAAAACTCATTATGCAGCTAAACCACAGATTCGATTTTGCCCGCAATATTCCGTGAAAATTCCGCAACAGCAGCAGGCATCACTCTCAACATAACAGCCTATCATGAAGCGCATTACCGCAATTTCTATTCTTGCAATAGTTGTTCTCTTCACTTCACCTGTCTCAAAGGGCACCTCTGCTCTTTCGATGGCGGCAGACCCCATTGATGCTGACACCAGTATCGCGCCCGGCAGCATTGTGCGCTTTGAGCATCTCACCATCGAGGATGGGCTTTCGCAGAACGCGGGGTTAACCTTTTTTCAAGACAGTAAAGGCTATCTCTGGATTGGCTCACAAGACGGGCTCAACCGTTACGATGGGTACGATTTCAAGGTTTTTAAGCAAGATCCAGATGATCCCGACTCCATCAGCCACAATAGTATTCTGGCCATTACACAGGACAAAGATGGCTATCTATGGATCGGTACCTGGGGCGGAGGATTAAATCGCTTCGATCCCGCCACCGAAACGTTTGTCCATTACCTCCATAATTCGAATGAACCAAACAGTCTTAGCAGCGATACGGTCACCTCGATTAAACAGGATTCGACGGGAGCTCTCTGGGTAGGGACCATCGGAGGCTTGAATCGTTATAACCCCCTGACCAATGGGTTTGACCATTTCAAAAATGATCCAAAGGACCCAAACAGCTTGAGCGGCGACGCGATCTCTGTAATCTTTGAGGATTCACATCACCAGCTGTGGATCGGCACTGGAGCCATCGGAATGGAAGGCTCCGGTCTGAATCGGTTTGATCCCACGACCGGAAAGGTCGTTCGCTATCAACACAACAACTCCGCTTCGCAATCTCTTTCGAGCAATAATATTGCCTCGATCTATGAGTCATCCGATGGAACCTTCTGGATCGCGACCGGAGGCTTTAGTTTGCAGGGGAACGGGCTCAATCAATTCGATCCGCGCACAGGGACCGCACGGTATTTTTCTAACAACCCGGAGAGCGCCGACAGTCTGGGGGCAAACAACCTTATGGCACTCTGGGGGGACTCGAGCGGCGTATTATGGATCGGCACATGGGCAGCCGGGCTGGATCGGATGGAGCTTTCCAACCCTGGTCATTTTGTGCATTATCAAAACGATCGATTTTTTCCGGATAGTCTGAGTGGCAATGAAATCTGGTCTCTTTATAAGGATCATTCCGGAGTTCTATGGGTTGGCACCTCACACAGCGGCATCAATAAATTACCTGCCAATAGCGGACAATTCAGCTTATATAGGAATAACCCTAGTGATTCTTCCAGCTTAAGTACAAATGCAGTCGGCGCGTTTTCAGAAGATCGCCGCGGCGATATTTGGATCGCAACCTGGGGCGCCGGTCTTGACCGCTTCAACTTACGTACCGGACGCTTCGATCACTTTCGTCATGACCCGGAAGATCCTGATAGTCTGTCCGACGATCTCTTTATGGCTGTCTATGTCGATGCCTATGACCTGGTTTGGGCAGGGACGCTTGGTAAGGGATTGGACCGCCTTACTCCCACAAACGGGAAAGTCGTTCATTATCTTCATGACCCGGAAAACCCGGCCAGCATCGCAGATGATAACATTGCCGTCATCATCCCCGATCAAGCCTACGGTTTATGGATCGGCACATTCGGCGGTCTATCTCATTTCGATCTAAGTACAAATACCTTTACCAATTACAGCCATGATCCCGCGAACCCAGCCAGTCTGAGTGATAACAGGGTCGTTAGTTTATATTTGGATTCAAAGAAGAACATCCTTTGGATTGGAACTTGGGGCGGTGGATTGAACCAATTGGATTTGAACAATCCGCTCTACACGGACCCGCAGCGTGCCACCCTGATCCGCTATCATCACAACCCTGCTGATCCTTCCAGTCTCAGCGAAGACTCCGTCTGGGCCATCCACCAGACCATGGATGGCGCTTTATGGTTGGGGACACAAATGGGTCTGAATCGTTTTGATCCGAATACAAGGACCTTCAGACGTTATACCGAGCAAAACGGATTGCCCAACAATGTAGTACTGGGGGTTCTTGAAGATCATTTTGGCAAGCTTTGGATTACTACCAATAATGGTCTCGCAAAATTTGATCCGGATACGAAAACATTTATCGCGTACGATACCTCCGATGGATTACAGAGCAACGAATTCAATTCAAATGCTTACTACCGCACTCGTAAAGGAAACTTGTTGGTCGGCGGCGTCAATGGTTTCAATCTATTCGATCCTGCCAACATCAATGCCAACCCCATCGCGCCACAGGTGGCAATCACTGGATTTGAGGTCTTCAACGAACCACTCCAGATGGATCTTTCCGGGCGTGAACCAATCCAGCTTTCCTATAAACAGAGTTTCATTTCCTTTGAATTCGCGGCCTTTGACTTTCAAGCCCCACACAAAAATCAATATGCCTACAAGCTTGAAGGCTTCGATAAAGATTGGGTACAGGCCGGGAATCGTCGCTTTGCAACCTACACAAATTTGCCCGGCGGAGAGTATGTCTTCCGGGTAAAAGCTTCCAATAGCGACAATGTCTGGAATGAAAAGGGCGCTGCACTGCCTGTTTTCATTACCCCGCCGATCTGGCGAACGTGGTGGTTTAATGGATCCTTGATCTTCGTGTTGGGCGTGCTGATCGCAGGTGGATTCCGGTGGCGCCTGGCTTCGATCCGGGAACAGAACATTCACCTTGAAACAGAGATCGCGGAACGCACTTCAGAACTGCGTGAGACCAATCGCTTGCTGGAAAAAGAAGTCGAACAGCGCAAACGTGCTGAAGCAGAATTAGAAAAGCGCGCTGCAGAAGAATTACACGAGTCTGAAGCACGCTTTCAGACAATATTCAACGATGCAGCCGTGGGCGTTGGGATGATGGGGTTGGACCGCAAGGTTTTGGATGCTAATCCTGCCATCTGTCGCATGTTTGGCAGGACACATGAGGAGATGATTGGCCTGGACGCGGCTGAGGCCACGTTCCCGGAAGATGACCCCGAATCAGCAAAGCTGTTCCAGGAACTCATTTCAGGAGAACGTGACTCTTATGAAGTGAATCGCCGCTACATCCGCAAGAATGGCGATGTGTTTTGGGCGCATGTTACCATGTCTGCGGTAAGGAAAGCAGACAACAGCCAGCCGCTTTTCCTGGTTGGCATGGTCATCGATATTAGTGAGCAAAAAAAGATGGAGGATCGCATCCGCGAATCACAAGCGCGCTTTCAAGCTGTCTTTGATAATGTGGCAGTAGGTGTCGCGGTGATGGGCCTTGACCGCAGACCAATCGCCTTCAACGCGGCAGCTGGAAGTATGATCGGATATAGTGCTGCAGAATTACAGGATGTTGATGCGCGCTCTTTGGCGGTTCCAGAAGATAGACAGATAGATGATGGGGTCTTCGGGGAGTTAATTGAAGGGAAACGTAATTCCTACACCATGGAACGTCGCTACCGCCGTAAGGATGGGCGCGTTTTTTGGGCACGCGTCAATTATTCATTGGTGCACGATCTGGATGGCAACCCCGATTATCTCATCGGCATGATTGAAGACATCGACGACCAAAAACGTGCCGCACAACGGCTCGCGGAACAGGAGGCCGAATATCTGCTCACCCTCCAACAACGCGTGACAGAACGCACACAGGAGTTGGAGGATGCTAATCAGCGTCTCCAAAAAGAAATTGAACACCGTACCAAGATTGAAAAGGAACTTGCTGAGAGAGCCGCCGATGAAGCGGTCACTGCAGACCGTACCCGCCTGGCGCGTGATCTGCACGATGCCGTGACACAAACATTATTCTCCGCCAGCCTGATTGCCGAAGTCCTGCCTGATTTATGGGATATGGATGTGGACGAAGCCAAGAACTCAACGGAAGAACTGCGGCAGCTTACGCGCGGCGCTCTCGCAGAGATGCGTACACTCCTGCTTGAATTGCGGCCTGCCGCACTGACACAGACGCGCCTGCATGATCTCATTAAACAGTTATGTGAAGCTTTTATTGGGCGTTCACGCCTGCCCATCACTTTGAACATCGAAGGCGAACGCCAGCTGCCCCCGGAAGTGCAGGTCGCTTTTTATCGCATTGCGCAGGAAAGTCTAAACAATGTTTTCAAATATGCCCGTGCCACAAAGGTAAATGTCACTTTATCTCTCTCAGCTTCTGAAGTACGCTTCGAAGTCTGTGACAACGGCCTTGGGTTTGACACCTCCACCGCCAAGCCAACCAGTCTGGGTCTGCGCATTATGCGTGAACGCGCCGAAGCGATTGGCGCCGATCTTTATATTTCCAGTACGCCAGGCTCTGGAACCTGTGTTGAGCTGAGATGGTGTGAAAAACCGAATCTAAAGTTACATGTCTTATAAATTATCTCGTCCTTTGTGTACCAACTTCGCGAAACCTGCCCTGGCCCGGCATACAGCTGTCCTGGCGAATGCCGCCAGGGGTGCAGATGAATAGAGCGAACGCTAAGTCCTCCACTCAGGACGCAAATATCAAGGAGTGCTAATGACCATAAAAATCCTTCTCGTAGATGACCATAATGTCGTACGAAGTGGTTTAGCCAAGTTTCTGATGGTCAACAAAGACCTAAAATTAGTTGGCGAAGCCTCAGATGGTGCGGAAGCCATTCAAATGGTTTCGCTTCGCAAACCCGATGTTGTACTCATGGATTTGATGATGCCTGGCGTAGATGGCATCACTGCAACCCGCGAAATCCACCAGAAATATCCCAATGTCAAAATCATCGCGCTGACAAGTTTTGCAGAACAAAATATGGTACAAGGCGCGTTGCAAGCCGGCGCGATCGGTTACTTGCAGAAAAACGTCACGGCCAAGGAATTGGGCAACGCCATCCGTTCGGCGTGCGTGGGTCGAATGACCCTTTCGCCTGAAGCAACCCAGGTGCTGGCCCAATCTGTTGCACAACCCCAGATCCCGGGCGAACAATTGACGGAGCGCGAACGCGACGTCCTGAAATGCATGGTCGAGGGCCTCAATAATAATGAGATCGCCGAACGGCTGGTCGTGAGTTTGGGCACGGTGAAATTCCACATCTCGAATATCTTCCAGAAGCTCGGCGTGAATAGCCGTGTGGAAGCCGTCAAACTGGCGATCGAACAAAAGTTGGCATAACCCTCTTCGCAGAGCGCCTCCCCCAAATACGACCGGGAGATATTGTGTGAACATTCAAACTTTCCAGGTCTCATTTGGAGGAGGCCGGGTGGGGGGAAAGAACACTATCCACTCGGCTAGGTAAAATACTCAACCAGCGGCGGATACATCCGGACCTTGCTTGCCATAAACTACAAGTGAGGTCCAAATGATTCGAATTCTTATTGCTGATCCTGATCCGGCGACACGCAAAGCCCTTATCCTCTTGCTTCGACGCAAACTAGGCACAAATGGCATTATCGAAGTTTGTGATGTCGAGACTCTGATCCGCGCCCTGGCGGATACGCCTCCTGACCTGCTCCTGCTCGATTGGCGGCTCTATGGCTCACCTGCTACCGAAACCTGCCAGCTGCTTCGGAAGGCCTATCCGCACCTGAAGATCGTCCTCCTGAGTGTGGATGCCAATGATGCCACCGCGGCAAAAAAGGCGGGTGCTGACTTTATTCACAAAGGTGTCCCTCCGGATGAATTGATTGCGACGTTGACGCCACTTTTGCGTATAGAACAATAAGCCTTTAAGACGCTGCTCGTACTGAGTGCAGATGAGGTCCGACAGCTCACGCAAGAAAAAGCTCTTCCGAAATTCGAAAGGAGAAAGAAAATGCAAACGAATCGCTCGAACGCTGGCACACTGATTGTCGGCACGATCTTGATACTCTTCGGCCTGATGGCCCTGGCACGCAATGTCTTCGCCTGGGTCGATTGGGGTTTTCTCTGGCCCTTCGCTGTCATCGGGTTTGGCGCACTGTTCTTCCTGGCCATGTTTACAGGCGGGAAGCAGGCCGCAGCCTTTGCCATCCCGGGCAGTATCATTAGTGGGATTGGCTTGATCTTACTCTTCCAGAATATCGCCCATCATTGGGAATCGATGTCTTATTTTTGGACGTTGATTATCATATTCGTTGGCCTGGGTATCTTCATCATGGGTTCTTATGGTGGTGACGCCAATCAAAAACGGTCAGGTCTGCGCGTGATGAAGGTGGGCGTTATCCTCTTCGTCATCTTCGGCGCATTCTTCGAGATGATCTTCTCATCGTTCAGCAACGTCCTTTTCCCCGCCTTACTAATCCTATTGGGCGCGTACCTGGTAGTGTCTCGCTCCGGGTTATTCGGCAAGAAGAATGCTTCTCCAGTTGACGAACCGACAGATCATCCCATACCACCCGCGAGTTAGAAATCTACCGATCGCTCTTACAGGTCTGAGACCTGGCAGCGAATAGGAGAGCAGAAATTCCCCGGGTCTCGACGCCTATATCTCGACCAGCGAGACCCGCAGTGACATCAAGAAAGAAGGAAACTATGCAACATAAGAGGTCCTTATTTGGCCCACTATTGCTGATTGCAGCCGGCATCGTCTGGTTGCTCGTACAATCAGGAACCATCCCGTCAGCTAATCTCTGGGCACTGACCCATATTTGGCCCTTCCTGCTTATCGCAGCAGGTCTGGGTATCATCCTGAGACCCTATTGGTCGTACGCGTCCATTGTTTTGGATGTGATCCTCATCGGCGGTGCAGTGTTAGCCATCCTTTATGCGCCACAACTGGGATGGGCCAGCCCCTCCATATTATCTATGATCAATATTGGTGAACCATTCATTGGGCCAGGTGAACCCGGCTCCGGCAATGTCGTGACCGAAACGCGCAATGTTAGCAACTTTCGCGCCATAGAAGTTGATTATCCAGGTCAAGTCCTGGTCAAGCAAGGCAGCACAGAGGCTCTTAAGATCGAGGCGGAAGATAATCTCCTGCCAGGGTTGAAGACCCAGGTACAGAATGGTGTGCTTAAAATTTTCTATAAGACCGCCAACGGCAAACACGTCAACCCGACGAAAGCCGTCAAGATCACCATCGTCGTCAAAGAGTTAACGGATGTCGATTTCACCAGCGCCGGTGAGTTGACCGTCGAAAAGCTTCATACGGATAAACTCGATGTTTCGCTTAGCGGTGCAGGCAACCTGAAACTTGACAGCCTCCAGACGAAAGCGTTGGGTGTGAGTTTGAGCGGTGCAGGTAGTATGAGCGCCTCCGGCACAGCCGATGATCTCAATTTAACGATCAGTGGCTTCGGCGATTTCAAGGGCGGAAACCTGCATGACAAAACCGCACGTGTAGAGATCAGCGGCGCAGGCAGTGCTACCGTTTGGGCAGACGACAACCTGATGGCCGAGGTATCTGGTGCAGGATCGGTGAGCTATTATGGCGCGGCCTCTGTATCCAAGCAAATCAGCGGTGTCGGCGGTGTCCAACATCTGGGAAATAAGTAAGCAATCAGGATGGAGAAACTCAAGTCAAAGCTGAAATAGCCTGTCCACTTGGACAGTACAAGACTCCCCTATTGACAGGGGAGTCTTTTTGTTTCCTTCGCTAGAATGGGGAAGAACGACAAGAAAGCAGCAACAATGAAATTCCCCGCTTGGTATGGAATCCTAGTCGGTTTCCTGATGATCGCACAGTGGACATTCTCGATCCTTTCAGGAGGCGTACCTGAATTTCAGACTGAACCCTGGAGGATCGCTTTTCATCTCGCCGCCGAGGCAGTGACTGCATTCGTGCTCATCGTTGGCGGCGTTGCCGCACTGAAATCAATTGGCTGGGCAAGACAGGTCTTGCTGGTAGGTTTGGGAATGGTCATTTATAGCGAGATCGTTAGTCCCGGTTACTTCGCGCAGCTCGGACAATGGGTATTCGTCATGATGTTTGCGATGATCCTTATTGGAGCCGCATTCGCCGTAATGTTACTACTGAAAGAGAGAAAACAAATTTGATGCTCACTGCCATTTGGTCGCTCGCGCTGGAGAATATCACATCACAAACAGGTTTACGGAGGCTAAAATGAAACTCCCATATCTCCTACTTGCTCTAATATTTGCAGTCCTCAGCAGTGGATGTTCGTTTACGGTAAATGCCGCACCAACTCCAGAGATCATGCCGCGGCTTGATCCATCACCTACTCCATCAAACAGCACCTTGCCATTGACATGCCAGCTGACCGATTTGAATGTTTATGTGAATGAAATGGATGGTTATTGCTTTGCCTATCCGGAGCGCTTCACGCTGGGAGAACAACCTTCAGATAAACCGGATGTACGCGGACCTGCGATTGGCAGCAGCGCCGAACCGGTCTTTGCAACGTTTAGTGTGGACGTCACGCCTGCCGCGGCGGACAAGACCTTACGAGAGCAGGCAGACGTGTTCTTGAGAAACTTTTCAGTCGTCGACCCCGCCACTTTTACCTGGACGGAGGTCCAGCTCGGGAGTGAAGCGGGACTCATGGCCGAGCCGGTACCGGTTCAATTATCGTGGCGCATTATCTTTGTCCAGCACCGGGGCCAGTTGTACCGCCTATCCTATTGGCCCGTGGATGTTCCCGAAGCCAGAGCCGACCTGGATGAGCTAGCCCAGACCACACTTGGTTCGTTTGCTTTCATCAAATAAAGAACAAATCCCCTGTCCACTTGGCTAGGATAAGACTCTCCCCTCGACAGGGGAGTTTTTTGTTTCACTGGGCTAAGATGTATGTAGAATAGGAGATTTCCATAAAGATGAACATCACCCCTCCCTCAAGACCCGGCATTGGCGAAATCATCATTAGAAGCCTGGTGGTCGGTTTCGTCTATGCACTGGCGAGTGCACTCGTCGCAGCCATCCTCGGTCCAATGAGTCGCCTGACACCCACACCAGGTAACATCCTGGTCTGGCTCCTTACCGGCACACTCGTCTGCTTATCACTCAGCCCCTTTATCCTCAACTCGAATGGGTCACGAACAAAAATGGTGCTGGCAGTTTGGGGGGTACAGGCATTTGTCCGTTCGCTGGGGCTGGGCATCGAAGGTTCCCTCTTCAAGCCAACCGCGGCACTGAACTCCATCCTTGGTGCAATCTTTGGGATTCTTGTCAGTTTGCTGGTGGCCTGGCTGGCAGTTTTATTGCTGATGCCCGCCGCTCAAATCTCAGAGGAAAATGCAGGCTTCAAAAGAAGCTGGTGGGACTGGACCTGGCGCGTGTTGGCAGTGGGACTAGCTTACTTCATTTTCTATTTTGTCTTTGGAGCGACGAACGCCCTGCTCTATACACAGTCCTTCTATAAGAATAATCCGCAGTATGGGTTATCCCTTCCGTCGACAGGGATCATCTTCCTGGCGCAATTGCTTCGTGGTCCCTTGTTTGGGCTTGGATCGCTATTCATTGTACGCGCCACAAATGCCCCGCGACGACAACTGGCCGTTTGGCTTGGGATTTTATTATTCATTATTGGCGGAGTCGGGCCCTATGTGGAAGTCACACTCCGAACCATGCCGCTCGGATTCAACCTGGCCACTCTCGCCGAAATCTTTTTCCAGAACTTCCTGACAGGGATTGTGGCTGCGAATCTCTTCAGACCAAGAGATACGTAAGAAACGCAAGCAATTAACAACTCCTTGACATCTCAGGAGATCATTTCATTATGGACAAAATCGCTCTCACTATTGCAGTCATTGCTCTCACCCTGCATGGATTGATGGAGTTGGCACCGTTGCTCTTCATGTTCAGGTCCAGGCTCGCCGCTCAGAACACAGGAAAGGGGATTCCCAGGTTCATCTTTGAACCTCTACAAAATAACATCAGAACGACTATGTTTCTCGGACTGATATTTGGTTTCATACGCGTCATTGCGGCTGCCGGGATTGCAGGAAACTTCATGTGGGCCTGGGGCCTGGGCGTCAGCATATCCATTGTGACCTTGATGATCATGACGTTTTATCTGCCGATGGGAATCGTAGATGGAATCCTTTCAGGGATTACCTTGCTAAGTTTGCTGATAACGTATTGGGGCAACCGGCCGATTCTTTGAAACCTGTTAGGTTGCCAGCCATAAATCTACCGAATTTGTCATCCAATGGAGCATATCAATTGAACAAACTAAACTTTCTTACCGCCAGCGAGCTGGCCAGCCTCATCCGTCACGGAAAGATATCCTCGCAAGAGGTGTTGGAAGCACATCTGAGTCAGATTGCTCAACAGAATCCATCCTTAAATGCCATCGTCACACTGAATGAAGAGCAAGCCCGCCGAAAGGCAAAGCAAGCTGATGACGCGCTCGCAGGTGGTGAAATTTGGGGACCACTGCATGGCGTGCCAATCACCATCAAAGACGTCTTCGAGACCGAAGGGCTGCGCACGACCAGTAGCTTTAAGCCATTGGCTGCATATGTACCCAAGCAGGATGCTACCGTTGTGGAACGGCTTCGTAAAGCTGGTGCGATTATTATGGGAAAGACCAATACTTGCGAGTTGGCGGGTGATGAACAGACCAACAGTCCATTATTTGGTCGTACGAATAATCCCTGGAACCTGGAACGCACTCCCGGTGGCAGCAGTGGTGGTAGCGCCGCAGCGGTTGCGAGCGGTATGTCACCTTTGGATATCGGCAGTGATATCGGCGGATCAGTCCGCAACCCGGCTCATTTTTGTGGCGTATTCAGTCTCAAGCCGAGCGATTACCGGGTGCCGTTTACCGGTCACATTCCTCCCCCGCCCGGGAGCAAAGGCAGAGGACTTCTACGCTACTTCCTTACGCCCGGACCGCTGGCTCGCTCCGTGGAAGACTTGCGGTTGGCTCTAACGGTCATAGCAGGGCCTGATGAACGACAATGGGAGGTGCCTCCGGTGCCGCTAGCGCCTGCTCCGGACCGCGATTTGCACGATCTCCGTTTTGCCTGGAGCGATGATTTCGGCATTCCGGTCTCAGCCGAGATCCGGGCTGCCCTGGCAAACCTGGCTGAAGAACTAGGCCACGCAGGGTGCCGGGTTGAACGCCGCGATCCCGCAGAGTTTGATTATGGTCAGGCATTACAGACCTACGGGCTACTTAAAGAAGCTGTTTTTACCGTGCGCTCCACACCCTTGAACATACCCCGTTTCGTTTGGCGGATCATCGCTGAACAGATCCCCAGTTCGAACTCGACCACCCGTGGTTTATTGCGCGGCATAGGCACCAATTTACAAGGTTATGCCGGCGCACTTTCTCAACGGGATGGTTTCATTGCCAAACTGGAACGTTTCCTGGGGGATTGGGATGCCTGGTTATGTCCTGTCGCGGCGCTGCCAGCTTATCCACACATCCCGGCTCGCAATCCGATTGAGCAGTTGCGGGCGACCGTCGAGGTCGATGATCAGAAAATCCCTTACCTTTTGGCGACCAGCGTGTACACTGGACTCTTCAATCTGACAGGCAACCCGGTTGTCGTTCTGCCCCTCGGGCGTACCAAAGAAGGCTTGCCCTTCGGTGTGCAAGTGGTGGGGAGGCGCTGGAGTGATATGGCGCTCCTCGCCGTTGCAGAAAAACTCACACAAGTGACCGGAAGCTTCGTGCCGCCGCCAGGCATCCAGTCTATGGATCCGGTTTCCCTGGGTGAGCCCGACTCTCTCGTGCTCGAACGATGACTTGATCCAAACAATGCCCAACTTATTTGCTTTCACAGGATAACAGAAGGTTAACTGTCCACTGGACTAGTACGAAACTCCTTCGTTGGCGGGGGAGTTTTTGTTTCTTATCGCATAAGATTGCAGTGTAACAAATCACTGTAAGGAACGCCGTTATGCTTGCTTACATTTTTCTTCTCATTCTTTTAATTCCGCTCGCTTTTCTGCCTGCGACTCTCGAAGGTCTTTTCTCACCGGATGAATTGACCAAAATGGGGATTCGCCTGGAAGACTCACCAGCCGGAGAACCCCATTAAAAACGTTGATGAATGTGATTTAACTGCCCATTTGAGCAATGGAAAACTCCCCTCTTAGCAGGGGAGTTATTGTCTCATGCACTGTATCGGAGGGTTGGCCTCAAGGACAGGGTCCCAATTTATCACCATGAGCCAGGTGTGCAGGCACGGCTGAGGATGCGATGCTCAAGGTGTGCCCGCCTTTCTTATCAGGCTTGTGGCAGATCAATACTTTTTTGCCACCTTCAGAGGTATCTTCATTGTCCACATTTAGGATAATGATCTTAGTGATCGTGATCTCCCCATTTTCGGTTGCGCATACCACCACAAGCACGGACTGGTTTGCCTCTAGCTTACCTTTCCCTCCCTGATCATTTTCGATGTCGACATCTGCGCCAAGCGTTATAGTAGGCCAGCCCACGAGTTGGATCTCGTTGCCATTGATGCTGACAATCTGCGCTGTAACGGTCAGGCAGCCCGGAACTGCCGGTAAATCACTCAGAGGAGTGATGCTGATCACTTCCCAGGTGCCATCCGGCGAAAGGAGGATTTCCACTCTGACGAGCATCCCCGGAGTAATATCTTTGGAGATCACGGTATCGCCGGTCACGTTGAGCTTGATCCCATTGACCACCAATGGATCAATGGAGGTGACCTTGCCAATCAGAATGATCGTCGGATCGGTTTGCTGCTCGGCCGGTTCAATGGAAGTCGCCAGCCAGGTAGCGTCCTTGAGGATGAGGCCTTTTACCCTGACCAGATCGCCAACTTTCAGCCCTGCGGCGATCTGGGTTGACGAGCGAGTTGCAATCGTACTGCCTGCCACCTTCCAGGGATTAGTGCTTTCGAGTTTACCGACCAACTCGAAAGTCGCTTCCCCTCCGACGGGCGTCCAATCTCCATTGTCGGCCCGGATCTCGACCACGCCGTTATCCAAGCGCAGCGTCCCCTGCGCCGTGCTCGCCTGTGTTGCTTGTCTTCCAATCATCCCGCAAGCGATGAGAACAATGACTGTCCCCAGATATCCCACAAGCAGCGGCCAGCGAATGGCTGGTTTATTCCTGGTATGCATATCGACCTCCGCAAGGGATTATTAATCATACCCTTTGGTCTTTTCATCATAGCACACCTGGCCGTATAGACCAGCCTGACATTTGGGGGGATACGTTTTCTTTTACGGCGCAGGGATGTCCTTCACGATATTTCAAAACTCCCCAACTGACAAAATCTGATGAACTCGATCAGGGTCCGCTTTTCACCGCCGGCGAAAAATTCAAGTGGATGGGTTCCCATCGTATCCAATAGCCCATCCCGCAATCCATCTTCGATGATGCCTCTTTCGGCCGGAGAAAGCCATTCAGGATGGTCATCCTTCAGCCAAAACTTCGAGGTCCAATCGATCTCGAGGCTGGCATCCGGGATATCGTCGAGGGCGAGTTCCAAAGCCGCCGCCAGGGAGAAGGCGTCCTCCGCTCTTACGGTCTGACCGTCATTCGTCAGATAGGTGCCGTTCCACTCTGCGCCCAATTCATGAAGGTCATCGGAAAACGGTGGCCGCGTCCCCAGGGGTTGCCAGCCATATAGTCTGGCCAGCTCCAGGGCTTTCGCCCAGGATTGCCGGCTGAACGTTCGGCACACTTCCGTAGTTTGGTTGACCAGGTCGTAACTCATAAATACCAATAATTGTCTGATTATACTGAAATTTGGCGGTGGCTCCAGCTAATCACTCATTGCTTCTCTGGTTCTTAGGTTCTTAACGGGAATGTTCCGCCAAGGAATCAGCGAATTTAGAAAAAGGGCACGATACGAAAAGGATATAGGGAGGATATAGCCACCATATAGCCATCATTTAGGCAATCCCAATTCAGAGCGAATGAGGTACGATATCAATGCGCAAAAGTTGGTGCGCCAGTGGGATAGTCCGATCGCTTCTTCGTTGAGCAGTTCGTCAAATGACCTGGCGGTTCCAGAAACAAGATGTAAATCATGAAAGTAACAGGTATGCCCAAGTGACCTGCCTGATCTGTGATACAGGATATTAATCGACTTCAAAAAGTGGGATTTTAGAACTGCGCCATTCTCATTCGGAGTAGCTGTCCTCAGTCCGAAATGGGTGAAACCAGCTTAACTCTGCCCGCAGGCTCAAGACTTATTTACTCAGACAATTCGAGCTGTGATGAGGATTCCTGGTCATCCTCGATGCTCAATGCCTGTTGAGCGGCGGGCGTTGAGACCAACAAGAGAATGATCATTAATACGGCAGACGAAATGCACCACATACAGGTCGCGCCAATCACAAACGGTTCCAGGAATGTCAGATAAATGGAAAACAAGACACCGAAGATACACATTCCCCAAATGGATAAGACTGCCAGTTTTTTGGCGGTCTGGGGACCAAACTGCCAGACGATCCAGCCGGCGAGGATGGCAAGATAGCCCACAAAGCCTAACAAGCCGACCGGCAAAACGCCAAACAGGATCGCATATTTGCTGCTTTGGACTTCTTGACAGCCTCCCAGAGGTCCGCACATCACTTGAGTACCGGTCGATTCGATAAATGTCAGGTAGCCGGCCACGGCCAGTCCCCCAATAACCGAGATCGGGATCGACCATTTCTCCCACTGATTGACAAGAGGATGTCCTGATCTTCCAGTCATCCGCAGGATCGGAATCAGGATGTTAAGCACAAAAACGATAAAAACAATCACGGCAAAAACGGAAGTCAGCCCACCGGTTTGGAGCAGGTCGATGGCGGCCGGGATGCCAAGCAGAGTAAAAACGGGAAGTATTCGGGCAAACCAGCCTCGACCTGTCTGAACGGGAACATCTCTCAGGCTTAAGATTAATGATGTAAACCAGGCGATGATCAAAGCGATCAAAACAGCCACGGCCAGCGTATTCCCCAGGGGGTATCTCATAAAGTTAGCGATCATAATCACCCGGATAAAACCTTCTATTTGGAATTGACGAACAGGGTAATTATAAATCCTTTGTGTCAAAATTAACTTTCGCCCCCACCGAATATTGTTGCGGCAATGCGTGCGATTTCCTCAGCCGGGACATCCCGAATGTGCTGGGCCAATCCCCAACGGTATCCGAATGGGTCACGGATCTGCCCATAACGGTCACCCCAGAACTGGTCTCCCAGAGGCTGCAGCACTTCAGCACCCGCCCCGACAGCCCGCTTCCAAAGCGATTCCACATCCGCAGTCGAAAAGTGCAGCACCACAGGCGTGCCGCCCATCGCCTGCGGGGAAAGGACTCCGGCTTCAGGGAACTCATCTGCGATCATCACCGCCGAGTCGCCGAACCACAACTCGATCTGCATGAATTTCCCACCGGGTACCGGAATACGGCCTCGCTCCTCGGCGCCCAATGCTCGTTTATACCATTCGGCAGCTCGTCCGGCCTCTCGCACCACGATATGGGGAGTGATGGTGTGAATTCCGTCCGGGATCGCCTTAACAGCTGATTGTGTCATTTTCTGTCTCCATCTTTCCAGGATCTATTTCTGGTGAGTCAGTAATACGATGGCAACTGCCATCACCAACAAGCCAAGCATCCGGCGCAGGTCGAGCGGAACCGCTTCTGCACCCGCCAGGCCCAGGGCATCGACCACGATACCGATCAACATCTGCCCCAGAAACACTGTCGCAATTCCTGTCGCCACTCCCGTCCGCTGGAAGGCGAGAGTCACGCCGGTAACTATGAAAAGTCCCAATGTGACGGCGATGACTGCCAGGACCAGGGTGCTGCGAGGGACATTCCAATGCTTATTTCCCCCGATCCCAAGAACCCCAAGCATGATCAGCCCAGCAACGATTCCGCCCGTGACGTTTAAGATCAAACTCGCCCGGACAGGTCCAATAGAACGTCCGACCACGGTGAATAAAGTTGCCTGGATACCGATCGCCAGTCCGCTCCCCAACGCGACTGCTAATCCGCTAAATGTTATTTCCTGCATATTGATAAATCTCCTTCGCCTTTATCGTAGCATGTGAATTGCCTTAATTGAATGGAGAACGAAAGGTAAATTGGATATACTTGGGCAAAATAAAAGGAGATTATTGGATATGGCTTTACAAGTAGAAAGTGCTCTTGATAGCACGGATTGGCAAATCCTGCGTGAACTCCAGCAGGATGCCCGCCTTTCCTTCAATGAGTTAGGACGAAGGGTGAACCTCTCAGCCCCGGCTGCTGCCGAACGGGTTCGCAAGTTGGAGGATCGGGGAGTGATCACCGGATACGCTGCACAGATCGAGCCTGCTAAAGTGGGGCTCCCGCTCCTGGCTTTTATTCAATTGCACTGTAACCCCGGAAAATGCCTCTTGAAAACGAGCAGCGCCGACGAATTCCCCGAGATACTCGAGATCCATAAGTTAAGCGGCAGTCACTGTACGCTGCTCAAAGTGGCGGTCTCCTCCATGGAGCATCTCGAAGCGTTCAACGAACGGTTGGGGAGTCACGGGCCCTTGATTTCCAACATCGTTACCTCCAGCCCATTCACCAGCAGGATGATCGATTGGGAGAATCCCGATGTGAGCCTGGATCCGCCCGCCAACCCGGGCTGGAGTGAGTAGGGGCGTGCCTCACTCCTGCTGCTTCACCGATCAAGTCCATTCTGTGCCGTAAGATATAATCCTCGAGACGATGGACCGCACGCTCATTCCGGACTTTCTGACGCACTATTATGAGGGCTCGTCTGGTCCCTTCTCGAACCTATCCATGCTGCCGCTTGAGCAGGCAGAACAAATTTTGCAAGAGATCCGCAGGAATGGGAATCGATTTGCCAGCCAGCGTCCAAACGATTACCTGACAAGACGCGTTGCGTTAGAAAACAAAATCAGGGAGTTGTTCGAGGCAAAAGGCGGCAAGCCCAAACTGGCAAGGCCGCATTACCTGATCTTGGGAGCCTGTGCATGGCTTAAGGAATGGTATGTCCACGGACAGGAACTACAGATAAAGCTCCTTTCGATCCCGGAGAGTTGTGTGAGTTTTACCTACGGAGACTCATTTCCAGCCATGAATTACAGCGATGGAAAACCGTATCGTGGACAAGTTTATATGCTAAGTGAATTAGGAGAAGTCATCAAACGATATGGGCTGCCGCAAGAATGGAATCCGGATGGCAAAGGCGGGCCAGAGCGTTATATAGAAGCACAAGTGTGGGATGATGGGCCATTGAGAGAATATTTTTAGACATCCGCTAAGCCGCTTTTCTCTTCGCCACGGAGACGCAGAGAAAATAAAAAGGGGAAACTCCGCCTACTCCGGGCGCTCGGTGGTGAAGTTGTTCTGTTATCATTTTCAAGACGCGGCCTCCTCAGCATGAGGCAAGTCACGTAAAAGCCAAAAAAGAGAGGAGCAGATGAGAGAATGACAGATCCTATCATTGTTCCGGATCACCAAAAGCGAGCAGAGGGACAGCCGCCCATCGCTGCAAACGGACAATCTTTTGATATTCATGAATGGCGTGGCAGCGGACCAGATTACCTCCACGTTCACTATGCTGATGATGAGGCCTGGCACATCCTGGAAGGGACACTTACTTTCAGATTTAGCGACAAACAAGTCGAGGCTTCCGCTGGGACAACCGTCTTTGTGCCAGCGGGTGTGCCCCATGCCTACAACGTCTCGCAGGAACCGGCGCGCTATCTTATTATTATGACCCCACGGCTGCGGGGCCTGGTTTCTGCATTACACGGCGCGCCCCGTGATCAGCATAACGATATCATGCGCAGATTTGAGTCTGAAATACTGGAATGAACTTCTCATAGAGTGATAATCCTCGATTCGCTATGACCTCATCCAGGGTCTTCGAAATCTTTATGATGAAGTAAAAGATGAGAAGATCAGAAAGAAAGCGCTGTAGTTGATTGAGACAGAGCCAGACCCAAATACAAAAAGAAATAGGCCACTGTGTGGAAATAAATTCTTATCCCAGGAGTAATCGATGACATTCCCTTATGCACAAGAAAATGCCGAATCCCGGCGACGCTTGGAAAGCATTGTGCGCAGCCTTTCCAGTGCGGATCTCACTCTGTCCACCCATTATGGATGGACGATCCCTGCGCTGCTGGCTCATCTCGCCTTCTGGGATCAGCGTGTGCTCGTCATTCTGCGGCGCTGGAAAGAGACCGGCTTTGACCCTTCCCCCATCGACTCAGTTGCCGTGAACGATGCGCTCAAGGTCTTATGTCATGAGTTGGATCCAAAGACAGCGCTGGAGCTTTGCCTGTCCTCTGCCGAAGCTGTCGACGCCGAGCTCGCGACACTTACGCCTGAACTCGTTAAACAGATCGAAGAACACGCTGAAGCCACTGAGACGCAATTCCGTATGAATCGAGCCTTACACCGCAACGGTCATCTTGACGATATTGAAGCGCTGCTTCAGAAGTAGGCCGTTGTATGGGAAGGAACGCCGTGTAAATAAGTAACCTGTTTCCAAAAATGAACAATGGACATGATCCATCCGAAGTCATCGGCAAATTAATCGAATGGGCGCAGCAGCGGGACTCCATCCGTGCCATGCTCCTCACCAGCACGCGTGCCGTTCCCAACGCTCCCATGGATGACTTATCCGATTACGATGTGGTCTTGATCGTTGAGGACATCCATCCGTTTCATGAGGAGCGCAGCTGGCCCGCGGATTTTGGAGACGTATTGGTTGTCTACTGGGATCCGATCTATCCTGACCCGGAGCATCGCATCGAGAAATTTGCGAATGTCACGCAGTATTCCGATGGGCTGAAGATTGACTTTACTTTCTGGCCCGTCGAGTTACTGCGCAAGATCGTCCAGGCGTCCGCACTTCAAGCCGAGCTGGATGCCGGCTACCGCATTCTGCTCGACAAAGATCACCTGACCGATAAAATACAGCCGCCCACTTATAAGGCTTACATTCCGGTCTGCCCGACAAATGAACTCTATCAAACGACGATCAATGACTTCTTTAGTGATCCGCCCTATGTAGCGAAATGTCTCCTGCGGGGAGAACTGCTGCCTGCGAAATGGTGTCTCGATTATGACATGAAGCATGTTTACTTGCGTTCCATGCTGGAATGGCTCATGGGGATTAAGCACAACTGGTCCCTGTCGGCCGGTGCTCTTGGTAAGGGTCTGAAAAGGAAATTGCCGCCCGAAATCTGGTCTCAGCTCGAAGACACATATGTTGGCGCGGATACAGCGGACAACTGGGAGGCCTTATTTCGCACCATGAGCCTCTTTCGTCAGGTGGCAATTGAAGTGGGCAAAGGGCTGGGTTATACCTATCCTACTGAGCTGGATCAACGCGTTACTGAGTTTGTAAGGCAGATGCAGCCTGATGCTTAGGATCGTCGCGTGGTATGGGGGTGAACCATTCCCAATTAGGGATTTTCCCCATTGATTTACAGAACCAGGCGGCACATGATAAGGTAGTGCTGAATGAGAAGGTCAGCCTTTCTTCGAATTCAAGAAAGGAGAGTAGAAATATGGCAACCAATCGAAATATCTATGGCGAAATCAAAAACAAAACCGGCATGCGAAAAGTATTCTCAGAAATCCGCAAGGATGTCCAACATGCCAAATCACGTCCCGCCCTGACCGAGCTTTACAAGCGAGCAGGCTACCTCATTACGCTTACCCATGCTCCTTCCTGGAAGGAGAAATTTGGGAAGGAGGCGCGCGATCTGAGAGAGGTGGGTGAAGAGGAATTCAGCACGACTGCAAAAAAAATCAACAGTCGTGCGAAGAAAATCGGCGCCGAGGCCGATTTCGATGAAACCTGGGGAAGTGAGTGAACGATGGCTACCAAAACGAATCACCGCTATCACCCAACGGAATCAAAATATAAAGGTGGGGCACAGGAAGTGTACGTCACTTACGATCTAAAGCAGAAGACCCGCGCTGGAGACAGCAAGCTTTACCCGAAGGTCAAGCGCGTCTACATCGCCGGGGAGGTCAAAGACTGGAAAACCGGAAATGTAAAGAAACGCACTGGCAAAACGGTGCACGGCGTTGCAATTGAGTATGAGCAGAGCCGCAAAGGTTTCCAGCGGAGCGGTTTTAGCGCGCAAAGAGATCGAACCAGATATGCAGTCAAACCGGCCTCGGTTGGGCGCAGCGCTCAGAGATTTAGGCAGGTTTTGGAAGTTCCGCAGACTGCCCAAAATGTACACTTCTACAGCAGTGCAAGGAAGCTGCCTGCCCGCTATCAAACCGCGTTGCAGAACGTCAGGTAGCATACCTGGCTGAAATACCCTTAGAAAATAAGAGACTGGCGAAATACCAGTCTCTTATTTTTCGGTTATGATTGCCCAATCCTGGCAAAGATGATGCCCCGGCGGTATTTCTGGCAGCACCGCCAGGATGCTAAGATCAGTTTGTTTAACCCTTGCCAACGCAGCCCAATTGCAGCTCTCCTCGTGATCCATTGTGACAAACAAGCGAGCAGTATCTCGCTGGATTCAGCATGCGAACGCTTCTAAAAAACGAAAAGGAAATACTTTATGACAAACATTCTTTGCATCGGAGCAGGTTATGTAGGCGGATCAACGATGCCGATTATTGCCAGTCATTGCCCTGAACATCGGATAGTCATTGTTGACATCAATGAAGCCCGCATTGCAGCCTGGCAATCTGATCACCTGCCCATTTATGAACCGGGGCTCGATGAAATTGTCCGCCAGAC
>DATGYJ010000433.1:0-66334 GCA_035298105.1 Anaerolineales bacterium
GCTGTTAGGAAAAGTTCAAAAGTGAACCCAACGCAATTTCAAAAGTGAACTGTATTGGGCAGGGTAGCGATGGGCAAATAAGCGGTGTGAACGAGTTGGTCAGCCGCCCAAATGCGAAGTTCAACCAGGTTTTTGGTTTCATCGGGTACGAGGTGGAGCTGGACATCGTCTCTGGGTTGGATGCCAGGGACCTGAATAGAATGTCCAGCGATCGAGATCTTGCGGTAGCCATCGGCGGTGCGCGTGTGGCGCAAGCAAAAGACATCCTTGGGAGAGGTAAAGGGCTTGGGCAAAGCAAAGGGACGGAAGAGGGATCGGTTCTCGTTTTGTGCTTTTTCAAAACGCACAGCTGGGATTTCAGCGGTAGTCGAATGGACCTGGTGGTAATTGTAGCGATGGACTTCTTCGCGTAAGACGGGACGTGCATCGTCCCGAGTAGAAATGTGTTCCAGGGCACAGGTGCGGACAATGCGGTCTTGGAGCCAACGGTAGGGACGTTCAATTTTGCCTTTGGCTTGGGGAGAGAGGGCATAAATCACATCCGTTTTCATCAAGGCTAAAACTTGGCGCCATTGGGTGTTGACCTCGTCCGTCCCCAAGACCAGGTTCTTCCACAGGCTGTCGCGATGCTGGACAAAGCGGAAGACCCGTAAATTATCGACATAATAGCGGTGAGGAATACCAAACTGCTGCATCAAGCACTGGGCTGCTTGAATATGCGCCCAACTGGTCTCCGTTTCGACAAAATCGGCATACAGCAGCATGCGGCTGTAGTCATCCAGGGAGGTGATGAGGGTCCATTTCTCTTCAGCATAGGGCGACCATTTGTGGAGGGAGGCATCGTGTTGGATCAAATCGCCGATGGTGGATGTGAGTACCTCGCGATCATGCCGCTCGGTTTTCCTCTTTTTGGGCAGATAACAGCCCTGTTGGATCGCCCGCTGGATCAGCGTGGTCGTCGACACTCTAATCCCATCCTTCTTCAGCCGGTCATTCAACGCTGCATAGTTATACCCAGAGATCGGCAAATCTTTATTCTCCACCAATTCTTTCTCCCGCTGCAGCTCAAGCCGGATTTTCTCCTCGACTTCTCCACTCAAACGCTTGGGGCTGGTGCGTTCATACTGGATCGAGAAACTGTCCCGATCTTCTCGATATTGCTTCAGCAAGGTAAAGAACCGAGTTTTGCCGATGCCCAGCGTTCTTTCAATTTCGTCGCGACTGAGATGTCCGGCGTCATAGGCCTGGAGCAACACTTTGACTTGCTCGCTATTGAACTGTTTGTGAATTTGCGTCATGATGAGCCCTTTTTGGCTCTTCATGTACCATATAAGCGGTTCACTTTTCAGCTGGAAACAGTTCACTTTTCAACTGTTATCGGTTCACTTTTCAACTTGCGCTAACATTCGGCATTCTCTTGCTTGACATCCCCTCCTGCCTCAAGTAGAATGTCATTCGCCTTATTAACGGGCCTGTAGCGCAGTTGGGAGCGCGCCTCAATCGCACTGAGGAGGTCAGGGGTTCGAATCCCCTCAGGTCCACAGATTTGCGATTGACGATTTTCGATTGATGATTGTAAGAACACAGTCCAAATCGTAAATCTGAAATCAAAAACCCAAAATCATCCTGGGCCCATAGCGCAGTTGGGAGCGCGTCTCAATGGCATTGAGAAGGTCGGGGGTTCGAATCCCCCTGGGTCCACAATGTAGGGACGGGTCTTGCACCCGTCCAGGCAAAGTCAGGACAGGAGTAGTAGGTCATCCCGTCAGCGAGTTGGGAGAGTGAGGTGAGAGCCCAGCACAGCGCCCATCGGGAGCGCATCCAGACTGAACTCGCCTGTTACTCATATGAGAGACTGCATCGGTGAAACGCATTAGAACTGCGAGTAGCCGATGACGGGTAAGCCCGTTATAGCGCACGAGCGACGTTAGCAAGTTGAAATATTTGAACCTGCCAACGTAATTCGGGGTGGTACCGCGGAGCGTCCCTTCGTCCCTGATATGGATGAAGGGATTTTTGTTTATGTGGAGTCTGTCATACTGTGGAGCAAGCTCCACGACTCCAAATTGGAAAGGAGGCACGCATGAAAAGAGTATTTCGAATTAATTACATCCCCAGGACTGCTTCGCTTGTCTTCTGGCAAGAAGGTCCTCTTCTTCCGCGCCTCTTCACATGCAGATAGAAACCCACCTAATACGTGGGACCTGGTCCCTGAAACCTACGTTAATGAGGAAAGAATGGCAGTAACGAAAAAGAAACCGACTAAGAAAAAAGTGACTTCAAAAACCACAAAAGCTGTAAAGTCAACGAAGGTTGCCGCGGCAAAGACCAAGAAAGCAACGAGTCGTGCGGCTTCGAAAGTGAAAACAGTTAAGAAAACTATCTCCAGGAAGGCAGCGCCGAAGGCTACGGTGGCAAAACCGGTTGCCAAAAAGGTTGCGAAGAAAACTGTGAAAGCGGCCAAACCTATGCGGAAAATGGCGGCAGTGGTCGCCACAAAGCGTGTAAAAGCAGCTGCCAAAGTGCAGAGACCCGCGAAAGATATGTCTTATAGCCCGCAAGCGATTGAAAAGAAGTGGCAGGCGCAATGGGAAGCAGACAAGCTATATCGGGCCGTGATCGATGAGACGCGTCCGAAACACTATGCCCTGACAATGTTGCCATACACCTCCGGCGACCTGCATTTCGGTCACTGGTATCCGATGGCTCCTTCTGACGCGCGGGCACGCTACAAGCGCATGAATGGCTATAACGTATTATTTCCAATTGGTTTTGACGCGTTCGGTCTGCCTGCTGAGAACGCCGCGATCAAGCGCGGCATCCATCCCAAGGAATGGACCTATAAGAACATCGACAATATGCGCAGGCAATTGAAAACGATGGGTACCATGTTCGATTGGGAACGTGAAGCCATTAGTGCCGACCCGGAATATTACAAGTGGACAGAATGGTTCTTTATCCAACTGTTCAAAGCCGGACTGGCATATCGTAAGCTGTCGGCAGTCGACTGGTGCCCGAAGGACAACACAACCCTGGCGCGTGAGCAGGTCGTCGGTGAGAACCGGGTCTGTGAACGCTGCGGTACGCCTGTGATCAAGAAGGATCTGGAACAGTGGTTCTTCAGGGCGACGAATTATGCCGATGAATTACTGAACTTCGACGAAATCGACTGGCCTGAGCGTGTCAAGACATTGCAGACCAACTGGATCGGACGTAGTGAAGGCGCCTCAGTCATCTTCAAAACCGCCCCCTTCGGGGATGATAAATCTGGTGACCCGATTGAAATCTTTACGACCCGCCCCGATACCCTGTGGGGTGCAACATTTATGGTCTTCTCGCCTGAACATCCTCTGGTAGATAAGATCACGACGCCTGAGCACAGGGACGAGGTCGAAACGTACAAGCAGCAGGCCGCGCGCCAATCGGATATCGAGCGTGAGGCTCTTGACAAGGAAAAGACCGGTGTGTTCACGGGCGCGTATGCTATTAACCCGGTCAATGACGAACGTATTCCCATCTGGATCGCGGATTATGTGTTGCTGTCTTATGGTACGGGCGCGATCATGGCCGTCCCGGCGCATGACGAGCGTGATTTTGCATTCGCCAGAAAGTATGGCTTACCTGTTATCCCTGTGATCCAGCCCGAGGGCGTCGAGTTGAATGGCGACACCATGGAAGCAGCCCATGAGCATGAAGGGATCATGATCAACAGCGGTCCTTTCAACGGAACCCGCGCCACCAATGACAAAGGGATGAAGAATCCGGCGATCAAAGCTGTGATCGAATGGCTGGAAGAAAGAGGCATCGGAAGGCGGGCGGTGAATTACCGGTATCGCGATTGGTTGATCTCACGGCAGCGCTACTGGGGCTCCCCGATCCCGATGATCTATTGCTCTGTGCATGGCTGGAACCCTGTGCCCGAAGATCAGCTGCCCGTGACTTTGCCTGAAGATGTCGAGTGGAAGCCAACCGGTGAGTCGCCCTTGAAGCTGCACCCGACCTGGAAGAATACCACTTGCCCGATCTGTGGTGAGCCTGCCACGCGCGAAACCGATACGATGGATACATTTATGTGCTCTTCGTGGTATCACCTGCGTTATTTGTCACCGCACTACGACCAGGGCCCCTTCGATGAAGCTGAGTACAACTATTGGATGCCTGTTGACGTATACACGGGCGGCATTGAGCATGCCACGATGCACTTGCTGTACACGCGCTTCTTCCACAAGGCGATGCGCGATGCAGGCATCGTGGAAGGCAACGAGCCGATGATCCAACTGCGTAATCAAGGCATCATCTTGGGTGAAGACGGCGATAAGATGTCCAAGAGTAAAGGCAACGTGGTCGCGCCGGATGAATTGGTTGGGCAATATGGCACCGACGCGCTGCGCACCTATTTGATGTTCGCATATCGCTGGCAGGAAGGTGGACCCTGGAACAGCAATGGAATTGAAGGGACCGCCCGCTGGCTGCGTCGCGTATGGACTCTGTTTACCGACCCCGTTCAGGGTCAGCCGAACGTTGCTTCTGATGAAACCAGGCGAATACTACGCCGACGAGTCCACCAGACACTGCGCAGAGTGACCAATGACTTCGAGAACTTCGAATTTAATACCATCATCTCCGCACTGATGGAACTGCTGAACGAGATGTACAAAGCGCGGGAGGCAGGCGCCGTTGGCACACCTGAATGGGATGAAGCAACGGAAATCTACTTGAAGATGCTGGCGCCGGTGGCACCACATATCGCCGAAGAACTGTGGACGAATCAACTGGGCAGACCGTATTCAATTCATCAGCAGGGGTGGCCCAAAGTGGATGAAGCCGCCGCCAAGGAAGACACGATTGAATTACCAGTCCAGATCAACGGTAAGGTGCGCGACCGGATCACTGTTGCAGCCGATGCCAGCGAGGCCGAAATCAAATCGGCGGCGCTGGCAAGTGAGGGCGTGCAGAAGTATTTGGAAGGCAAAGAGCCGAAGAAGGTGATCGTGGCAAACAGAAGGCTGGTGAGTCTGGTGATATAAGCGCATCCTCGCAGAAATGTAAAAAGCAGCAGGCAATCTGCCAAGATTGCCTGCTGCTTTTTGATTCTGCCTGACATTCGTCAGGCTCACCCGAAGGTACTGACATTTATGCAATCATTTTGCAACTTCGCAGCAACTTTCCTGCAACGCGATATTCAATCGCTGAGTCATACAATGGTAATAGAAAATTCCAGAGCCAGCTAATAAATTTCTTAACAGGTAGACCCATCTCCACTTATTTCAGGGGAACATCAAGCGCAGTGGAGAGGTCATGCGGTCATAAGAAGAACTGAACTTTACTTGCCTGAAATCGTGTTTCGTCAAAGTTTATTCCATAAGGAGAGTGTGACCATGAGATCTAAGCGTCTTTTTCAAATCTTCGTCTTGTTTGTATTGTTATTCAGTCTGCTTGGAAGTAGCCCACGTGCATATGCTAGCACCACTTCCCAGGCAGACGCTGTGGTTATCAACCGCAGTCTCAATTATTGGGATGCCACTTACATTGGCTTCGTAAGTGCCAGCATCTTCGAGAACTGGCAGTTCGAGTTTGCCGAGTCCCACAATTTCGTGGTAACGGTATCACCGGTGAGCGGTGACTTAATTCCTCTACTCACTCTGTTGGATACAAATGGCAATGAACTTGCCCATGGCACAGGTACACTGACCAGTACCCAACCCGCTGGAAGTTATTCCGTTCAAGTTCAACCTCAGTCGGGTAGTGGCTTTTATGTCCTGACCATCCGGCAAATTGTCACAATTTTACCGTCTGTAAGCACGGTTGTCAGCCCTGCCAGTGTGAACGCTGGGGAGACGGCTACGGTCACGGTCAGCCTGAACAACGTGCCCGCCGAAGGGTATACCAGCGCTGAATTTACCTGCACCTATAATGCTGGCCTGGTAGAGGCGGGCAATATCGTGGTTGGCAACCTGTTTGGAGCCGATCCGGCTGTGGCGATCAATGGTCCGCAGAACGGCAGTTTCATCGTGGCGATCGCAGGCAGTAACGGCAATAAAGCGACCACCAGCGGCGCGACTTTCACCTTTAGCGCCACAGGTTTACAGGCCGGCCAGACTGCGATTGAATGTACAGTTCGCGTCTCAAAGGGAGATAGCGTGCTTACCAGCCTTTCCTCAACTGGCCCTGCCGCCCTGACGATTACGGGTGGGCCGACATTCACGCCCACGCCGACTGGCTCAGTGGTGCCCCCGACAGACACATTCACACCCACACCGACTGGTTCAGTAGTGCCCCCGACAGATACATTCACGCCCACGCCGACCGGTTCAGTGGTGCCCCCGACAGATACGTTCACGCCCACACCGACCGGCTCAGTGGTGCCCCCGACAGACACGTTCACACCCACGCCGACTGGCTCAGTGGTGCCCCCGACAGATACATTCACGCCCACACCGACTGCATCCGCCACACCAACTTCCACAGAGACTGTTACTTCCACGCCTGTGCCTACGACAGGAACCCTCACAGGGCAAGTATTGGCCAGCAAGACGGTCACCGTGAGTTTGCTCAATGCGGACAATTCAGTGGCTGCTTCGATGACTGCCAATGCGGATGGAACTTTCAGCCTGACGGCTCCTGCTGGCACGTATGCCGTCCGTGCGGCAGCCAGTGGTTTCCTCAGTGCCCAGGGTTCTACAACGCTCACGGCCGGGAATACCAACACGATGCCGACGATCAGCCTGCTGCCGGGCGATATTGATAACAACAATGTGATCGATCAATTGGATGCCCTGACCATTGGGATGAGTTACAACACCGCTTCGCCCGCCGCAGCAGATTTGAATAATGATGGGATCATCAACGTACTTGATCTGGAACTGCTGGCTCAGAACTATCGCAAGACCGGTCCTGTTGCCTGGCAGTAATATCTTTATCAGTAGATAGGGCGCACAATGCCAGGTGCGAAGGCGTGTGCGCCCTGTTCCGGGAGTTGCCTATGAAATCTATTACTGCGTTTCTCCTTGCGCTCATTTTTATGCTTGCCGTGGTCGTGACCGTCAGTGCCCAGGCTTCTGAAAGTATTTGGCTTACGGCTAATACGACTGCCTACAAAACTGGTGAAACAGTGATCGCCACAGTCAATGCAGCTTCTACGACACCGATCCAGGGGTTTACGTTTCAAATTCGCTATGATCCCAAATGCCTGCGGCCAATCAATGCGGCCAGCCCGATCCCTGGCATGAACGGCTTGCCTCTGCCTCAACTCTCTGGTCAGGTTGATGGTTCCTATGCCAGTACTACCCCTCAAATAGCCAATGGCATGCTCGCTCAGGTGCGATTTACAGCCTTAGGCGGCTGCCAGACCAATCTCACGCTGGAAAGCGCGGCGCTTGCCATTCGTAACGAATCGGGGTTTGCTGCTCCACTACCTGGCGTAACGATTGGTGAAAAGAATATTGCTCTGAACATTGATAAAGCGCTGGGAACTTCTCAATCTCCCGAGAACATATCGGGAGCCATCCTGCCTCTCGACCCGCCTCCTGCTGCTGCTCCGAAATATTCGGTCTGGATCATAGCTTTGGTGGTGGTTCTGGTCATTGGGGCGATGTTTGGAGCTTTCAAGCTATTCCGAATAGGGGCAGTTGCTGCAAATGTTCCCTCTAGCCCAAAAGCCTCTGCACCTTCGCAGATGCCCACTGTGCAAATCAAACACGGTCCCAATGCCGGGAAAAGCTTTAGGCTGAACAAATTACCCTGCTTTATCGGACGTGACCCTATTAACGAGATTTGTCTCAATGACCCACATGTCATCGGCCAGCACGTCAAAATATTTACCAAAGACGACGGCTATTACTTAATGGACTTGGGCGGCGAGACGTTTATCAATGGTCAGGCGATCCGGAGGAGTTCCACCATCTTAAAGTCAGGGGATGTAGTGCGCTTGGGAAAGAGTGCCTTATTTGTATTTGGATCGTAGCAATCCAAACATGGGTGTTCCTTAGCTGAATCAATTACCCGAGACGCCAAAGATCACCTGTGTTTTATAGCTCTTTTGAGCGAGAGGAGGAAGTCGTCATGAAATCCAAATATGTTCTTCGGGTAATCAGCCTGTTGGCTTTATTGCTGTCGTTTCTTCCGGCGGGCAATGCCGTAGCACTTGCAGTCGCCGCTCCGCCGCCAGTCGATATGTTTCAATTGCCCTGGGATCAGGGACTGGCCTGGGTTGCCATCGATGGATTGGATAATGGGCTAAAACGACCTTTAAGCAGTTCACATAATTACACGGTGGGCGGTGCCGTGGACTTTGCTCCCCATAACAATATGAAGGTCGGAGAGAACACCTCCAACTTCTGGGTTACCGCTGCCGCAGCGGGGACTGTAATTGAAAAATCCTTTTGTCATGTGAAGATCGATCACGGCAATGGCTGGATCACGGAATACCAATTCCTTGCCAACGTCCAGGTGAAAGTGGGCGATGCAGTCTTTCGCAACCAGCGCCTGGGCATCATTGCGAATGGCTCAAGCCAGCCGTTCTGCCCCGGCAGCCAGGATATCAATGTGCCGCACCTGCACTTCATGCTGCGCCCGAGCATAAGAAACGCGACTTTCTCCGGTTGGACGGTCAACTATAATGCCATCCTGAACAAAACAACTTTCACGAAGAATGGGGAGACCTTAGGTCTTTTCCAGCCTCTCATGAATACACTTGACCTTCAGATCGTAGACCGTGGTCCCATTACCTGGGATACGCCTGTTACCGGAAGCGTAGACAGCTTCCGTTACGAAAGATGGTCGTTGGCGCTCACTGAGATGAACAAATTTACATTGACCGCGACCCCGGCGACGACTAACCTGGTTCTTCAGATCAGTTTACTGGATGCCAACGGCAATGTCATGGCGAGCGATACTGGTACATTGACCAGCACGCAGCCCGCCGGAAATTATTTCGTTCAGATCCAGCCTCAAGTGGCGAACGGCTTCTATAGCCTGGTCCTTCACAAGGAGGACCTGCCTGTACCGACGGGGCCGTATACGTCAGTGACTGTCGATCCACCGACCATCAATCCCGGTGAGAGTGCCACGGCCACGGTTAATTTGAACAACGTGCCTGCGGAAGGTTATACCAGTACTGAGTTCACTTGCACTTACAATGCCAGCTTGGTTGAGGTGAGTAATATCACTGTCACCAATCTCTTTGGCACAGATGCGGTCGCGGCCATCAATGGTCCGCAGGATGGCAGATTCATAGTAGCGATTGCGGGCAGCAACGGGAATAAAGCGACCACGAACGGCGCTGCCTTTACCTTTAGTGCCAAAGGTCTGCAGGCGGGTCAAACTGCAATTGAATGTAAAGCAAGAGTTTCCAAAGGCGACAATACGCTGACTGCGATAGAGTTCCTGCCGGCCGCCCTGACTGTCCTTGGAAATATAGTTACACCGACCCCCGTTGTTTCGCCTGTGCCGACCACTTCTACACCTGAGCCATCGCTTACCCCAACAGTCACGGCGACTTCTACTTCACCTGCGGGCGATTGGCTGACCTTCACGAACTCCACCTTTAGTTTCCAGTTCAAATATCCCCCGAACAGCCAGATCGAAACGGGTGGTACAGATACCGATACCATCATTCATCTGCCCTTTGCGCCAGGCACCAATTTGGGGACGAAATATGTGCAGGTGATCGTAGCCGAGAACGCTAATCCCTGCCAAAGTCCACTGGCAACCCAATCAGGGCTTGAAACATCCGAAACAGTAGTCATCAACGGGCTCTCATTCCTGAAACAGACCGGTCAGGATGGCACAGCCGGCCACATCAATAAATGGACGGCCTACTCTACCTCGCGCGATATCGTCTGTGTTAGCCTGGACTTTGTCCTGCGAGCTGCCGACCCCGGCGTGTTTACTACTCCGCCGCCCCTTTACGATGAAGCGGCTGAGTCGGCTGTTTTTGGACAGATTGTGGCAACTTACGCGTGGCTCACCGGACCCACAGCCACAGCAACCTCTTCTACGCCGACAGAATCATCCACCCCGGATGGGTCGCCCACGGCCACTTTGACATCTACAGCAACTGCCATCCCCACTACCTCAGGCACACTCACGGGACAAGTACTTGCCAGCAAACCCGTTCTAGTGAGTTTGCTCGCAGCGGATAACTCGGTGGTCGCTTCGATGACCGTCAATGCGGATGGGACATTTAGTCTGACTGCTCCGGCCGGGACGTATGTTGTGACCGCCAGCGCTGACGGTTTCCTGAGCGCACAGGGTTCCGCTACCCTGACGGGCGGCAGTACCAGCACGGAGCCCAGCCTGACTTTGCTGGCAGGTGATATTGATAATAACGACTTAATTGATCAGTTCGATGCTTTGACAATCGGAATGAGCTATAACACAGCAGCGCCCGCCGCAGCAGATTTGAATAACGACGGGATCATTAATGTGCTTGACCTGGAACAATTGGCCAGGAACTACCGGAAAACCGGCCCGCTTCCCTGGCAATAACGGCAGGCATCACCGCATCGATAGGGAAGGCTCCTGATCGTTGTAAGTTGGTCAGGAGCTTTCTGTCTATGCTCTTGTCTATTTGACTGGCGGTTTTTTGATATTCTATTTCTATTACAGGGAATAAGTGCTATAATAAGGTAATCTATACAAAAAAGGGATGCGTTCTCATGGAAGGCGGCAATATACTCTGCGAGCGCTCACGACTTCCGCTATTCTTCTCCGCAAGCGCATTAGAACTACTTCCTTGCGCGTATAATTAATTGTTTCTTGTTGTTTTGTGTTAAGAAGAATTATTTATTTTTTAATTGCGAATGAAATCATATAAAAACTGTGTATGGGTACAGGGCTTGTTTTTAGCCTACCAGTCCTCGGGCGGGTGTTCCTATGGAAGCTGATTTTCCTTTATTAAACGCTGCCAGGAGTATGGACAAGCAGGCGCTCATGGAGATCTTTGATCTTTATTCATCCGCCTTATACAATTATGCCTTACGCCTGTGTAATGACCCGCTGAAGGCAGATCAGATCGTAGGAGACGTGTTCGCAAAGCTTTTGGAGCAGTGGTCCGTTGGAAATGGCCCGAGCACCAACCTGCGTTCGTATCTTTATGAAACGACTTATCACCTCATCATTGACGAGGCTCGACATTCGCATCGCGAAGCTCCGCTTGAAGTGATTGATTTCTTACGGTATGACGGTCATTCCATACTCTTAAATTTGGAGAATCGAATATTATTTGACGCTGTGATCAAAGCGATTAAAAACGACCTGACTGAAGATCAGCGCCATGTGATTATTCTACGTTTCCTGGAAGGGTTCAGTCTGCGCGAAACTGCTTCTATTATTGGAAAAGAAGTTTATAATGTAAAGGTAATCCAGAATCGTGGAGTCGCAAAATTGCGGAAGGCTCTCGGTCACACGGTAGTTTAATGAAACCAACCTCTTCTCCACAAGATCAGGAACAAGATCAAGAAATCATCGAACTCCTGAAGGAATTGGGGTCACTTCAAGTCAAGTATCCTCCAGAACTGCTCACCGCCCGGCGGGCGGATTTTGTTGCTCAAGTTAATCAGCAAAACAAGATCGGCGTAGGGGATGAACGGCCTTTAAGGAAGCAGTTCGTCCAACAGTTGGAGGCCCTGCAGGCTGTTAAGGCCGAGTATCCTCCGGAATTATTGGCTGCCCGGCGGGCGGCTTTCATTGCTCAAGTTGAGCAGTACACTGGGGCTGCGGTGAGTGAAGAGCTGTCTTCAGCAGATCAAGAGGTCATCAGGCTGCTTCAGAAGACGAAATCTCTCGAGCCTGACTACTCTCCTGAAGTGTTCGCTGCCCGGCGGTCTGCTTTTATCCGTCAGATCGCACGAGGGGGCAGGATCAGTTTGCTGGAAGCGCTAAGGTCTTCCATCCAGGATATGTTCCGGTTCAAGCTAAAGATTCCGACCATGCCGTCGGCCGACTTTTTGCGTACTTCGTTTGTCCTGGCGGCTTTGATCCTGGCTGCGTTCGTAGGATCCCTGTTGGGAAAACCTGAACAATTATTGAATCTAGCCCCTACTCAAGGAGAGGTCGCCCGACCTGTTCCTGTCGTTCCCACCAGTACTGGTGAAGCTGAAGAGATCATTTGTAAGCCTGGTTATGTACCACCATCGTGTCTGGCTAAAGAATCTGACCACGCCAAGAACCTGACATTCCAGGGAAATGGATCGGCGCGCCCCGCAGTAGCCAAAGACACAGCTCCCGGTAACAGTGGGATCCATGATGCCGCCTTTGCGAATGATGGACTCTATGGCCCGGGGGCAAGCTGGATCAGTAATAGCCGCTATAGCTGGATCAAGATAGATCTGGGTAAAGCCACAACCATCAACACCGTCACATTTGGCAGAGATCGCCTTGGTTATACCAATGATCACAATCCGGGCCAGTTTGTCATTGCCGTAGCCATGTCTGATAATATTTACGCTGATGGAAATAGCAGCAATGACTACGTTGAATACACACAGGTTTACGATTCTCAACAAACTAATTTCAGTGGGATTGTTTCGGGCTCAGAAACAGTCAAGGCTCAATTTCGGCCTGTCATGGCCAGGTTTGTCAAGATCACGTTCGTGAATAAAGGAACGGCCATCGATGAAGTTGAAGTCTATATGGTGCAACCTACCGGACTAGATGAGCATCCAACGAGAAAGCCCAAAGACGATAACGTGCCGGCGATTGCCCCGACGATTCGTCCTGCCAATACTGCTCGACCGACGGATACACCGGTTCCGCCAACCGCTACCGACGTGCCACCAACCGAGGTGCCGCCAACCGCTACCGACGTGCCGCCAACCGAGATGCCGCCAACCGCTACCGACGTGCCGCCAACCGAGGTGCCGCCAACCGAGGTGCCGCCGCCAGCAGATACACCCATTCCACCTCCGGATACCGCGGAACCACCGGCAGCCCCAACAGCTACTGCTGCACCGGTCGTCGGGCCCTAACCTTTGGTTCTACCATAGTAAGCCCCTGAAAAGATCATCCTTTTCGGGGGCTTTGTATTAAACAGAAATGGGATGAAACCAATTAAGTTGCGATCTTCTTGAGGACCTTCAAAACTAATGGTCCTTTCACCAGGATTTTCTTTTTGTTCCCTTTGATTTCTTTAAAAGTACGCTCCGCCCTACGGATCAGTCGTTCCTGCTGAACGCTGCTGTCACTCTGAAAGTCAGCCAGCCAGTCTGCAAAGTCTTTTACAGCCATGGCGCGGTTGCAATTGAACTGACTTCGCCAGATCAGCTTGAGCAAATGCTCCCGCCTCACGGTGAGGATAGCGCGATTCGCAGCATAATCGTCTACCAGGCTTTCACTCATCCTGGCGATCAGTCGATATTGACCATCCACCTCTATCCCGACCCGGCGGTGAACAGGGGAGGCCTGTACAAACTGGTGACCCTATGTGTCGAGGCGACCTTCTATCTCAGATCTTGCAAAACATCAGATCCTTCTAATACAATCTGCTCAAGTCGATGAAAATCGTATACAATCAACTTGTTTACGATATTACCCGGTTTTAATGTGTCAACTTGTTTATAAGTGAATAGGGAGTGAGTATGGCTGAACCAATCTTTCAGCGGCTGGATGGGGTCTTCTTGAAGGGCGTTTTTCCAACAGGAAAAATGAAACTGCGCCGTTTCCTTATATCCCAGTAAGAGCTCAATTTGTGGGCGAAGTACAAACAACTTTAGGATTGGAGGCAATCAAATGAGTCCCAAAAGTATATCAAAAAAAGCAGGTAAGAAGGGCAGTAGTCAGGGGGCAGCCAGGCATGACAATCAGGCTCCTGCCATTTCCGGGGTCGTGACTCCCATGCATGTGGCTGCCACGCCTGCAACTGCCATTCCAGCCCTCCTCACTTCCACGTTGCAGCCAGAGCTTCGTAGAGCGAGCAACGCTGCGGGAAAAGTCCAATCCCTGAAAAAGTGGTGTGTTGACAGGACGCCCATTCACTTTTCTCCGGAAGAATTGCAGCCCTCGGATCAGTTGGACAAAGGATTTGTTGTCGAACTCACAGGCCAACAAAAAACTATTTCTGCCGACGATCATCAGACCGCGTGGTCAGAGGTTGCTTACAAGGCTGAGAGTGCGTGGGTGAGAGGCTGGGTCAATGATGCCTACCTCGATGATTACCATGAAGATTTCCCCGATTCCGGGGTGGTCATCCTGCATCAAACAAAGGAGCTTTGGGACGCGCAGCAATATATGGTGCTGGGTGATGGCAAGACCAGATACAACATGTGTGGGGAGCTCTGTGTGGCATTTATCGTCAACGCTGGAATTGATCCTGTTTTGGCAAAGTGGCAGGCGAATGACCCAAAATCATATAACAACATTTTGGCGAATGGCCAGGACAATCTGACCGAGGATACCGATCTCAAAAACATGCTTGCGGCAGTCCTTAAGGAGTATGGGTATGGATCTGATAATGATCAGATCATCCCTTTCAGAGAGCGATTGACGTTCCCTGTCGACCAGCCCGGGATGCTGGCAGACCTGAGGAAAATGCTTGCAACACATTATCTGATCGTTCTTGTGACCATCAGCAAGGCCGGAGGCGGAGCATTGATTAGAAAGGATAGTCCGGTTCAAACGAAACATTGGGTGATGCTGGACAAGATCATACGAAACGGAAATCGGGTCCAAATCTACAATCCCTTTTCCAACAAACGCGAGGAATATTCCTTTACTGAATTTTACGATTCCTGTCAATCGTCTTGGAAGGGACTCTGGGTAAAAAGGAAGGAAGCTCAGCTCGCTGTGCCTAAGGAAACCTTGCCAGCGTTCGAGGTGGAAATTGCCAATGCTAATATCAAGTATTCAGCCAAGCAGTACTTGGATGTTGATGGCGTCAAACAGGTCAATCTATGTGGAGAATTCTGTGTTTCATTCATCGTGAACGAGTCTATCAACCAAGTCCTGGAGCATTGGAAAACCATACAGCCAACAATCTATGCAGACATTATTGGGAACAGCAAGAAAACAGGGCTCGAAAAGCTTGAACCCATATTACGGAGCTATGGATACAACCGTCCAGGTGATATCTTGGATTTTAGCGCCGGATTGATAGATCCGGTTCTGAAGAAATCCGTATCTACCCCAGGCAGGCTGGCGAAGAGGCTGGAAACGCACTGGCTGATTGCAGGCGTAGGTATCGATGACAACACGGGCCAGCTTGAGCCCAGCGTTCAAACCAGACACTGGGTCGTCGTAGACAAGATTATCCCTGTTGGAAGAGATGATCGAGGAAATGGAGGTTGGGTTCAGCTCTACAATCCCTTCCAGAATCGTTGGGAGGAGTATTCCTATAGAGAATTCATATACTCCGTGGGTATTGAGGGGACCTGGCCTACTAATTACTGGATAGTATGGGGTGGACTGTGGGTCAAGCGGAATATCTTTTCAAATTTGTCTCGCCTGTAGTCAGGAGTCAGGGACCGGCGAAAGTGTGGAGCGCCCAAACCCGGAAAACCCGGCAAGATTGGAAGACCGAAATTGCCTGTGACGCGTCAGCAATGGTTTATGGCGCAAACGCAGCGTGAGATCAAGAAACGACTCAAGGTTGTACAACCTATAAACAGAATTGCTCTATCGCCGGAGAATTCTGAACAGCCTCAAACTACTCAAAACGATTATGGAGGAGAACACCATGCAAGAAAACAAAGAAACCCCGGTAATTGACCCTAAAACCGTCATACAAGCATCGAAACGACTGGCTGAGTTTGTAGAGTGGCAAAATAGTCTTCTTTCCATGCCGAACTCCAAACTCTACCGGGTGCTGAAGTGGGGTGACTCGATTCTCGTTCACCAGGCGGGCCTCACGACCACCACTCTGACTACAAAATCGCCATCTAACTTTCAAGCGGTTGGACTTTGGAGCCCGGAAGCGGGATGGGGTGGAGTTACGAATTTCATCCGTATCTCACACGATGAGGTCATGAACCTGGCTGCCATGCAGCTCGAGGACGAATTCGAGCTAAAGAAACCAGGCTGGGATAAAGACTCTAATATGGAAAAATGGCGCTCTCAGAAAATGAACTGGCTGTGTAAAGACGACGGGACCATTTACATGGTACACGATGAAGAGAAGACCTGGACCAGTGCGCCTTTTGTCCGCTGGGGCACCATTGCATTAGGTGGGAATCTTGTGCAGGTGGAAGGGTTCGAAACGGTGCAAATAAAATTACGTTCTGAATCATCTGAAAGACGCGTAGCCATGGCGCGGCTGAAAGGGTTCAGAGCGTCTGATTGGGATCGCCCATTAGATGATCTACTGTCCGAGGGATTAGTACATCGTTGTTTTTGTGCGTATAGAGGTAATAAGTTTGGTGACTCACCCAAAGGGATTGTCTACAGCCCGTTCTTTTCGATGTCTGATTGGGATTTTGCCGGAAAAGCAAGACCGACGGCATTATATATTCCAATGGAATGGCTGGAGCCAAAAGCTTCCTAAAAGTCTTGCCCAATTAAACCTGATTCAATAGAATCAGGACAGAGTCGTTTACTGTTTATTCGATCCTTTTATTAATGGAGTTGACAATGGCGGATGAAATATATTTCCAGTGGCAGAACGAAGTATTGTTGAAGACAATCTATCCTTTGCGGGAGATGAAGTTGCGGGATTTCCTGGTCTATTGCAAGGAAATCGATCTATGGGCGCAGTACAAGGATAAGAAGATCGAGGATTTTCCGGCAGAGGTCAACGCCTATATTGCCACACGGAAAGATACCCTGGTAGCGGCTTATCAGTCCTATAAGAACTTATACGCCTACTTCACGCAAGACGCCGTCGCGCAATACCTGACGAAATATAAGCTCACAGATGAAACGGTACTTGCAAAGGTCAAGGCATTGCACCAAACATTGCTGGCCTATTTGCCAAAATATGCCGATGTGCGTAAGGAAAAATATTTTGTCACACAACAGGTCGCTTTATGGGAGCAGGAGCGCAAAAGTTTATTGCAGCAGATTGCGCAGAAACAGCGCCGGGTCAATATTGTCGTGCCTGAAAATCAACCATTTGAAAAAGAGCAACTGCAAAAACTGCAGGTCACGTTTGACATCACGGATGAAGAACTCGACCGTTTGTATGCGTTCGTCTCCAGCTACAACAAGATCGAGAAGCGCAAGCTCGAATTTTATCAAGTCAGGGAAGCAGCCCAGGCCGGGAGCAAGGGTGCGATCGCCAAATTAGATGACGTTCATACCCGGCTCCAGCCGGTGGATGCAAAACAAAGACAGATATCAGCTGACCTTGCCCGCCTCCGGACTCCGCCGAGCCTTGCTGCCGTTCAGGGATATCTTTCTACCGAAGACATTTCCAACCAGATCCGGCAACAATTCCCACAAGCCGACCAGTCCCTGCTCAACACGATCAATGGCATTCATAAGCAACTGGCTGTTGCATTACTGAATATCAAAGATGAGGCGGTTAAGCTGGTTGTGGTTAAGAACTATTATTATAGGTTGCAGCAACAGCAACAGGCCTTTCAAAGGGAGATTGCCACTCTGGAAACCCAATTGCGCAGCATGCCGATAACCTGGGCCAACAGAGCCGCAAGCCAGGCTCGATTGGATATGTTAAAGGGCGCAGGCTTGCAGGCTATTCAAACGGAAATAGACAAGCTGGGTGATTACCAGGCCGCCTTTGAGTATGCCAAAAAATCGCCGGCTGAGCTGGCGCAGATGATCCAGGCCAAAGAGCAGGAAATGCTGGGGGTCCAGCAAACCGACTCCCAGCTTGGAAAAGAGGCGTCTGATCTTGAGACGCAGTTGAAGTCGCTGCAATCCACGCAGAGTATGTCTGAGGAAGACTACCTTACTCACTATTCTCCTGATGAAACGATCACCGTGAAAGACATTGTGCGCAGCAGAGTTGAAGAGTACAAGGCTTCACTTGCCCAGAAGAATCATCTGGAACTTTTGGAAGAGATCGTTCAATACTTCATCCAGCAGCCCGGACGCTATCCGCTCTGGCTCCAGTATATGGTCATTCATTTTTCAGGGATGCGCTATGCCACTGCGCACGGTTCGTGGGCCGACCCCAAAGACCTGCTCATGAGCTTGCGTACTGCGGACATGCAAAAAGAATTCAAGAAGATGGATGATGATGCAATTGAGGCCCTGGCTCAGCAGAGAATCAGTATTTATCAGGGATCAAATGGCTCGGTCCCCGATGTGCCAAAACTCGCCCAGACCCAGGATCAAAAGTGGAAGGATAAGATTGCTTTTCATCTCAGAGGCTTGAAATCGTTCAGTGACTATTATCAGCGCAAGGCATTATTTGATCTGCGTTTAGATGAAGAGAACTATGAAATCGAAACCATGACGCCTACTGAGGCGCTGGAAGAACTTGAGGCCATCAAGGATACTTTGCCAGAATGGATGTGGAAGGAGATTGTCAAATTAACGGACCTGCGCGTGAAGGAGGTCAATGATCCGAATTGGGAGAAACTCACGTCTGATGAGGAAGAGCAGCGCGACGAAGCGCAATATGCCGAATTCCGCGCGATCATGAACAAGTGGAAGCAGGATAACCTTACGGGCTGGCGCGAAGAGCATGATCGCTCGGATCAGCTGATCGTCACTCGCTCGGTATGCAATGAAGTGGCTGAACAGATCCAACACCTGCGAGGTTATGCACCCCCCGGAGGGCTGACCCCGAAAGCGCCCTGGTATATAAAAAATGAACATGACGCGACAATCCCGGGAACCCCGCGCCCATATTTTGTCCGGCCTTCTTCTGTAAGGGATTACAATGTCGGTGCAAGCATTCTGTGGGTGCGTTTCGTCAATGAGCTTCCGAATCCCTGGCGAGTGGCGCACCCTTTGCAAACCAGGAACGGCGAGGGCCTGATTCCTGCGAATTACCTGAGAAGGGCAAGCGCATATGACTGGGCTTACACTCAAAGCGACGTTGTGATGCGGACGCGTATACGGATCAATGAGAAAAAACAAACGGTCAGGGAGCAACAATGGCTGCGCTGGATCCACGAAGCGACAGTCGCCGCGGTGGCAGAGACTGTGGATGGCACAACCATCCTGACCTTTGAAACAGCCTTGCCTTATGACGACCCTCGTCTTTCCGCAGTGGGTGTCTTCAAACACGACCTTTACAACCTGATGTTCGATGGCGGTGAAGAAACCTACAACGGATCGTTTGTGGGATATTTACCTGAAGGGGCGATCCCGGTCAGCAATCTTGAAGAGATGTTGGATTGGAATCATATCTTGGGCAGGCAGGTCATGACCCCTGCTGAGTTGGAAGATTACCGGAAGAAATATATCCGGAAAGGATAGCTTACCGCTTGTCTCATTATTAACTTTACTTTTCATTTGGATTCATAGGCTGAAATTCAAACAGGAAGTAAAGTCAATTATGCGGCACTATGTAATTGCTGCCGCCATGTTGACGCCGCTCTGGGGGCAACACTTTCGAGATGGCAGGCAATATTTATTGGATCGTTTTTGATGACGGAGTTGAACATGACTGAACCGATGTATTTCCAGTGGCAGAATGAACTGTTATGCAAGACCATCTACCCCATGCGGTTGAATAAACTGCGTGATTTTCTTGTCTTCTACAAAGAAGTTGACCTTTGGGCGGAGTACAAGAATAAGGATATCTCCCTGCTCAAGGATGATGTGCAGGCCTACGTCAAAGGGATGCAAAATGCGCGCATGGCAGAGTTCCAGAAGTACTCCACCTTGAAGAATTATTTCCTGGCAGCGGATGTCCGCAGCTATTTTCTGAAGTACCAACCGATTGATGAAGTTGAACTCGCCGAAATCCACAAAATTCACCAATTCTTCATTACGTCCTGGCCCAAGGATATCCGTGGGGAACGAGGTTTCGTCGAAATGCGAATCGACGCCTGGTCGAGGCACCTCAACTTGATCAAAGATGATGTCAACTTCCGTAAGCGCTACCTGGCAGGCATGCTCCCGAGCCATCCCGACCGCCCCAAAAAGGAGCAGGAATTGAGGGTGAGGGAATCCGTTACGCTGGCGATGGCACTCGACGAAATGGACAAATTGCACGATTTCGATGATACCTATGATCAGGTGGAGCAACCCAAGCTGGAATGGTACAAACTCAGTAAAGCCGACCCGAACTTCAAAACGACCGAGATGGAATTCCTGACAAATTACAAACCGAGTACTCCAGTCACGGTCAGGGATATTGTGCGTCTGAAGGCGGAGGAATTCGCCAGGTCCTTGGATGCGAAGGATCAATACCAGTTGCTGGCAGATATTCGCCAGCGCTTTGAAAAAGAACCGAAGCGTTTCCCGTACTGGCTTCAGTATATGGTGGTCCATTTCTCGGGGATGCGTTATGCCAGTGCACACGGTTCGTGGGCAGACCCGAAGGACTTGCTCGTTGAGCTGCGACTTGGCGACGTTCAAAAAGAACAACTGGCCCTCAGCGATGCTGAGGTGGATGCCAAATGCAGGGAGAAGGTTACGCAGTATGAAGGGAGCGGAGTAAACAAACCCGGACTTGCCAGCACCACCGACAAGGCCTGGAAGGATAAAGTTTCCATGCACATGCTGGGTGTGAAGGCCAGCGGACCCAAAACCCGCCGCGCCAGTCTCGCCGCACTTGCAGCGGAAGAAGTCCGCTACGAGTTCATGTCCCTGACGACCGATCAAGCCCTGGCGAAGCTGGAGGCAATGAAGGATTCATTCCCGAAGTGGGCCTGGAAATTGATTGTCAAGGTCACACCTCTGCGCGTAAATCACGTCGTAGATGCAGGCTGGGAGACCCTCACACCCGAAGAGGAGACTGCCCGCGCTGCAAAAGAGGCGGGTGACCTGAACAAGATCATCAGCGATTGGATGACCAAATATACTGTTGAATGGCGCGATGAACACGCGCGTACGCATGAACTCATTGTCTCGCGCGCGGTCTGTAATGAAACAGCCGAGCATGTCCAGCACATTCGCGGCAATCTCCCCCCGGGCGGCCTCACGCCCAAACCCGGCTGGTATGCAAAACTCGAAAAGGAAAAACCAGGATCTTATTACGTCAAGCCCAAATCGGCGGCGGATTATACCCCCGGCGCAAGTATCCTTTGGCTGAGGTTCGTCAACAACCTGCCGAACGATTGGCAGCTTGCTCATCCCATCGCCACCAAGGACGGCGAAACTCTCCTGTCCAAAGAACTATTTGGCAAACGACCGCAGAACAAAGATGCGACAGCTGCCTGGGTGTACCAGCAGGGCGATGTCATCACGCGTACCCGGACAACGCTGGATGTCAACAAGCAGCGAGTCGCTCAGACTCAATGGCTGAGGTGGATCCACGAAGCAACCATTGCCGAAGTCGCTGAGACCGCAGACGGAATCTACGTCTACACGTTTGAGACTTCGCTGCCCGATGACGACCGCGGCACATCCTGTCTTGGCTTATTCCGCAACACCCTCAACTGGAATCTGTCCGACGGCACGGAAGATACTTACAATCGTTCCTTTGTTGGCTTCACTCCCGAAGGTCAGGTGCCGATAGCCCATCTGCAAACAATGCTGGATTGGAACAAGATCCTGCACCACTAGTTTCAGCCGTTGGAAAGGGCCGTGACTTGGGAAAACGTTCAATGTGTTCAGCTCGATAGGAGAATGCTGTGATCCGTCTAGCCTATTTCCTTTCATTGCTCATTATGCTGATGTTGGCATGTGCAAGAGCTTCCCTGCCCGCGACAAGCACGAGGATACCTGCCCAGGAGATGAGTACAGCGGCCCCAACTCAGGAGGTCACTGAGCCCTCTGCGCTTCAGAATTCTGCCCTGGTGGATTATTACGACTCGGATCGAAACCCTGCAGAGGATTTGAAGCAAGCCATCTCCGTCGCACAACAGGAACATAAAAGGATTATGCTCGAATTGGGCGGAGACTGGTGTATCTGGTGCAAATATATGGATGACTTCTATAAAAGCCACCCTGACATCTTGCAGTTTCGAGCCGATCATTATGTGCTGGTCAAGGTCAATGTCAGCCCGGAAAATATGAATGAGAAATTTCTTTCGCCATTTCCCATCGCCGCAGGTTATCCTCACATTTACATATTGGAAAGCGACGGTGCCTTCCTGCATTCCCAGAATACCGAGGATCTTGAGGATGGGGCCGATTCTTATGTCCCGGAAGTGTTCATGGCTTTTTTACAAAAGTGGGCGCCGCCAGCTAAATAAGAAAGCCAACCTCTCCTGGCTGAACATAATTCGCTCCGAACTTAATTTGGGCGCAGACCAACGCTGACACTTGCACCGGGCGCAAGTGCCGGTGTTTGCGCTGATTTTGATTTATTAAAGCAGACATCTGCGTCTTACAGTGTGAGTCAGCGCCCATTGGCTTGTACTCTCTTGACCGATCTCGGATGATCAGATTCGGGATGGGTCGGGGTTTGTTGGCTCTCTGGTTTCTAACACGAGGGTGCCGTCAAATCTTGGGCTGTTTCACGGCTCTCCTGGGGCGCCATTTTGTTTTCTTCGCTTTTGCGCGGTAGAATTAATTCCCTGTCTGAAGCTATTCAAAGGACCAAATGATGTCTGTTATTGAAGTCAAAGAGCTCACCAAAGTATTCAAAATCCCGAAAAAGGAACCGGGCTTGGGCGGCGCGGTCAAGGGGCTTTTCCGTCCGCAGTATCAGAACAAGACGGCGGTTGATGCGATTAATTTCAAACTGGAGGCAGGGGAGATTGTCGGTTATATCGGCGTGAACGGCGCGGGGAAATCCACTACGATCAAGATGCTGACGGGCGTCTTGATGCCGACCAGTGGGAGCGTCAAAGTGCTAGGGCGTGACCCGCACCGCCAGCGGGTGGAGAATGCTCACGATATTGGCGTCGTGTTCGGCCAACGCACACAGCTGTGGTGGGACCTGGCGCTGATCGAGTCGCTCAATCTCATTGCCAGGATCTATAATGTCCACCCGGTCAAATACCGCTTGATGCTCAATAAATTCACTGAAACGCTCGAGCTGGATGAACTGCTCAAGACGCCGGTGCGCAACATGTCACTGGGACAGAAAATGCGCTCAGAGCTGGCTGCGGCGCTCATCCACGAGCCGCGGGTCGTCTATTTGGATGAACCAACGATCGGCCTGGATCTGATCGTCAAGGAGCGTATCCGTGATTTCATTAAAGCGGAATGCATTTCGAAAGGAATGACTGTTATCCTGACGACGCATGATCTCGGCGACATCGAGGAACTGTGCCAGCGCGTGATCATTATCGACGATGGACGCATCATCTACGATGGACCCATTGAGACCATCAAAAAGAGGTTTGGCAAATTCCGCGAGATCACGTTTGATACTGCGGAAGATGTGAATGTGCTCGAATTGCCTGAGGGAGCCGCAATCCTTTCGACGAATAATCATAAAGTGCAGGTCCGTTTTGATCGCACGATCAGTACTGCCAGCAAAGTGGCAGGCGCCGTGATGAACCAAATTGAGGTGCGTGATTTCTCGCTTTCGGAGCCGGAGCTTTCCGATATCGTCAAGCAAATTTACAACGGTGCCCTGGAGAGGGAGATGCGATGATCCAAGCTGCCAAACGCGATCTCTCGGTCTACGCCTCTTTCTTTGCTATGATGCCTAAATTGTTCATGGCTTATCAGGTCTGGTTTTGGGTTGGGCTGGTCCTCAATATTATCAGCATGGCGATCCTGGTCTATTTCTGGCGCGGGATCTATAACGATACCAGCACGATTTCCGGTTTGGGACTTAGCCAGACGCTCACCTATATTTTGCTGGCTTTTATCTTTATGCCTCTCACTGCGATCGACCTGGTTTGGGAAATCGGCAGCAATTTGCGTGAGGGTACGATCATTCATCACCTTCTACGCCCGATCAACTTTCAAGGGATGAATTATGCCCAGTCCTTTGGAACCCTGGTGACGCGCTTGATCCTGCAAGTGCCTATGGCGATTGTCGCGGTCTTATTGTTCGGGCTGCGCTTCCCAAGCGATTTGCTCACCTGGCTGGCATTCATCGTCTCTGCCTTGCTCGGCTTTACGGTGATGTTCTTCTTCAATTGGTTCCTGGCCTGTCTCACGTTCTATACCACCGAAATCTGGGGCCTGGGTGTATTGATCGAAGGCATGAATTTCTTTCTCAGCGGGGCGCTGGTTCCGCTGGTGATGATGCCGGCCTGGATCAGGACGATCGTACTCAGTATCCCTTTTGCCCAGGCATTAGCGGTGCCGGTGGGTTTGCTGACAGGCATTACGCCTCTCAGCGAGGCACCACGGGTCTGGTTCATTCAAGTTCTGTGGATCTTCGGAATGTGGCTGCTCTCAGGCTTGTTCTTCAGGGTTGCCGTACGCAAGATCACCGTGCAAGGCGGTTAATTCGCGGTGTGAGCGGAGCCGTAGGACAAGTTTGATGCCAGTTTGAAGTATTCTGCTGATATGCGCTTCGACTTCGGGACAGAAGTGCGCTGTTCCTCCGTTCAGCGCGAAACAGGGAGCTTATGACTCGCTACTTAAACCTCTACTGGTACTTCCTCATCCAGCGCCTCAAGGTGTTGATGGAATATCGCGTGAATTTCATCCTTGGCGCCTCGTCTACGATGGTTTGGCAGGCGTCGAGTATCGCCGCAGTCTGGGTAGTCATGCAAAAAGTACCCAGCTTGAATGGCTGGAACTATGATGAAGTCCTGCTGATCTATGGTCTTGTCACCCTGTCGAAATCCATCAACCACATGTTCGCCGATAACCTATGGACGCTGGGACGCCAATATATTCGTACCGGTGGCTTCGACCGCTTCCTTGTCCGCCCGATTGATCCGCTGTTCCATCTGCTGGCGGATCGCTTCTGCCAGGATGGCGTTGGGAATTTTCTGGTCGGCGCTGCACTGGTCATCAAATCGTCCATCGCGCTCAACATTGACTGGACTCCGCTCAAGCTGCTGATGTTGGTTGTCGGGGTAGTGAGCGGCGGATTTATCTTCATCGCGTTGAACCTGATCACGTGCGTGACGGCGTTCTGGATCGTGGACTCGGTTCCGATCACGCGCCTGGTCTTTGATAACCACCTGTTCGCGCAATACCCGCTCTCCATCTACCCGAGGTTGATCGGCATCCTGCTGACCTGGATCATCCCCTATGGATTTGCATCCTTCTACCCTGCGAGCTATGTGCTGGACCGCGACGTGGGCAGCATTGCCTGGTTTGGACCATTCGTGGCAGCGTTGCTGCTTTTCCTTGGCTATCGCTTCTGGCAGTTCGGGTTGAAGTATTATTCAGGAACGGGAACATAGAGCGCCTATTTTGAGTCTATATTTCCACAAAGATATATGAAACCTCCAGAAAAATTCAATCCCTTATTTGACAGATTTCTCCTCGGCGGATTGGGCTGTGGATTGATCGCCCTCTGCGTTTTGATGGGCAGTTTTTTTTACATCTGGCAAAATCCGCCCCGGTCGCGCACTACGACCACGCCATTGGCACCCGGCAGCTTATCCACGCTAACGTCCGGCCCCACCCCGACAGCGCTTTTTCAATTCGCCACACCAAGTGTATTTCCCACCGGATTTCCCACGTTCACTCCAGTGCCGCCAGGGACACTCCCGGTTGTGGTAGGGCCGCCTTCAGGTTCGACATTCGGCAACACGCCTCCCACCGGCACGATAGTATTCACCTGTTTCGTCAATCAGATCGACCAGGTCTGTCTGATGAATGCCGATGGGACAGGGCGCAAACAGCTCACGCAGGCGGCCGGCACCGCCTTCTATGCTTCCATTTCCCCGGAAGGGACAAAGATCTACTTTTCCTCCCGCATGAGTGGAAGCTTCGAGATTTATTCCATGAATATGAGAGGTCGCGAGTTGAGACGCCTCACCAAGAATATTGGCAGTGTGTACGGGCCGGAGCGTTCTCCCATCGATGATCGGATTGTCTTTGCCAACGAGACCGCAGGCCAGCAGCAGATCTGGGTGATGAAGACCGATGGAAAAAACCCCCATCCGCTCAGCGATGGAAGCGCGGATATCGATCCCACCTGGTCTCCAGATGGGATGAGGATTGCATTTGCCTCGGCCCGCACAGGTCAACGCCAGTTATATGTGATGAATCGAGATGGAACAGAAGTTCAACAGGTGACGAACCTGCCCGATATGGGTGGGCGCAGCACCTGGTCACCGGATGGCAGAAAGTTAGCCTTTTATGCGGGACCCGCTGAAGATCACAACATTTATGTGATCAATGTGGATGGGACAGGCCTGGCAAAGCTCACGAACGGCGGAGATAACCTCGGTCCCAGTTGGTCGCCAGATGGGAACTGGATCGCGTTCACCTCCTTCCGGGATGGGAACAACGAAATCTACATTATGCACCCCGATGGGACAGCCGTAACGCGCCTCACGAGTAATCCAGGCTCCGATTGGCAGCCGAGGTGGGGGAGAGACATTAGCCAGTAAACAGTAATCTAATCAGTGCCTGGCATGCCCCTGCAGGTCTCGAGACCTGCAGGGGCTTTTCGCGTCCTTTTGGCTTCGTTGGGTGGTCAAATCCGGCTTGGGAACATTCCGAGGCTATTAGCACCTTTACAGGTGAGAGCAGCGAGATCAGAGCTTTGAACTAGTACAGGACTAGTACAGGATTAGTACAGAAATCAAAACTCGATCAGGCAGGGAGAAGCATGGAAAAGCAGACCTCAACCCGGTTATTCGTTCCCTAGTTTGATAGTTATATAGTTAGGCAGCTGTGAAGATCCGTGCGTGCAGCGAGGTTTGATCAGCGCGCTTATCATCCGCAAGGGGAATGCTGAGCGGTCAGCCGGAATACTAACGCGAGGCTCGCAACCCTGCTATCACAACCAATACAACTAACATCGCCCAAAGTGCTGCTGCCACCGCAACATAAGCAACCAGCAGAAGTGGAGCGAAGCCATGCGTTAGCATGAAGATACCAATCGCGGCCTCGAGCAGGAGCAAAACCCCCACCAGGGAGGCGGCTTGTCTAATTCCGGATTGCCAGCGCTGGGTGCGCCAGGCCTGGATCACAATGCCTGCGATCAAGATGACCGACCCACCGGCGATCAGGTAACGCCCCAGTAAGAGCCAGCCGCGTAAATCGCTGAGGATCGGCAGCTCATTGTAAAGAGGCCATCCCAAACAGCGGACAAGCGAGCCGCTCTTTGCGACCAGAACCCCACTCACCAGAACGAAGAATACCCCGCCGGCCGCCCAGAGCGTTAATTTGACGAAGGAACCGCGCAGCAGGGCTGGGCTCACGAGCGCGGAATCATTGCGGCGTGCGAACGCGACGACCGTTGCGGTGACCATCAGGGCGAGAACGATCAGGGCGGAGCCAAGGTCAACCGCTGCCAGGGCAGGCGGCAATCCGGTGAGAACTGCGAATGCCCCGAATACGATCACCGCGCAGGTCAGCGCAATAGCAATCACCGGCGGTCTGCTTACCCACCCAATGGTGGGGGTCCGGCGCCAGCCCACAACTGCGACAACGATGATGAGTGGTGTTGTCAGTGCGGCGATGAAGCGATGCGTGTACTCAATGAGCGCATTGCTTTGCGGAGGAGGGATGAATTGCCCGAAGCATCCCGGCCAGTCAGGGCAGCCAAGTGTTGATCGGGTGGCACAAACAATGCCTCCCATCGTAACCAACAGGTAGACCATGATCGCAGCCGCCAAAAGAAGAATGCGATGGGATCTTGTGATGGATGAGTTGCCGGTTGAAAAATCTGTTGTCATATTGTCCTCTTCCCTTGTCGTAAGACCACCTCTGTAGGATGAATTTGCAGGTAAGAAAATCTATCTGTCGATCAGATCTCTGACCAGTTATGCCGCACGCGGAGCATTCATTGTCAATTCTTCACAAATGTGCCAAAGCTTCTCTTCGGCCCTCTTATTCCTGAACTCGCATTCGACCTCTTCACGATCTTCATAGAACTTTCCGCTGACACGCTCCAGCTCGGGGTTGCTTGCCAGCCATACGGCCGTATCGGCCCCCTGGACGCTTGTCCGCCCGCCGGAATATTGCGTGAGGCGTTGGACTAGTTCGGGCGCCGCATTGCGATAGAGTCCCGTCTCGGTGATCAAACCGGGCGTCATGGCGTTGGCAGTGACGCCGGTTCCTTTCAGCCGGCGTGCCAGAGCCCAGGTGAGCAGACGATCGCAGGCTTTCGATTGGGCATAGGCTCGAAAACTTTCGAAATTACGCCGCTCGAACTGTAAATCGTCCAGGTCGAGGTCGCTGGCATACTGTGAAGCCACGTTGATGATGCGGGCGGGTGCGCTGCGCTTCAAGACCTCCAGCAATTCCTGCGTCAGTAGAAAATAGCCGAGCACGTTTGTGGCAAAGGTCAATTCAACCCCATCGGCGCTCGCCACTTTCGGGAGCGTACCGCGGTTGCCGGAGGCGTTATTGATCAATACATCAAGACGGCGATATCTGCGGCGGAACTCCCGGGCGAATTCACGGATGGATGTCTGGCTGGAGGTGTCGAGCTCCATCACGACTGGTTCTACCGCACCGGGGATGCGAGTAATCTCTGAAGCAACCTGTTTTCCTTTTTTGACATCCCGGCAGCCGAGGATCAGCTCGGCGGCCAGAGCTGCTAACTGCAGGGCCATCTCTTTTCCCACGCCCGAAGTGGGACCCGTAATCAAGACACGTTTGCCTTTCATAGAATTCATAAGATGCTGCTCTCTTTCTGAGGATATTTTACTCTCATGCGGCGAGTGGAGAGTAGAGATTAGAGAGTAGTAAAAGCCCCTGAAGGCGATGAGACCTAAAGGGGCTTCTGATCTGCGACAGGCTGCGTCGTACTTGTTGAAATTCTCTGATCACGTCGCCGTCCTCGGCGACGATTTACTAGGTAACCCAGCGCCGGGGACGGCGCTGAGAGCAGTGTTGCGAACTATGCGATACACTTGTCGGAATTTATTCGGCGCGCAGGCTCAAGGCGATGGTTTCAAAGTCCTTCAAATCCCCATCTCCCGTCACATAAATCACATTTCCGTTCAAGATCACGATCAAGGTGCGTGCCACACCTACGAAGCCGTTGACATCCAGGATGACACCCGGTAAGCCACCGGCCAGGGTTACATCCTTCTGTGCCAGGATGGGACCGTTTTCACTCTGTTGAGTAACTGCCTCTTGCAACGTCATGTTCTGCTTCAGGACTGCCACCTCGATTTTGGTCGCACCAGGGGGGAAAGCGTTGTCGTGCTTGCCGCTTGGGGTTGGGTAGGTACGCACATCCCAGGAAGTGATGCCAATGACATAGGCGGTGCTCTGCGCTGCACTTGCGAGAACCGAGTCGTCGAGGAACCAAGTGGCTGGATAATCGAGCGAAAAACCCGCGAGATGATCAGTATAGGTTCTCATAGCTGGCAGATTTGTGTTCGCCGAGGGAGGGTTGGTCAGTGTGGGCGGCAGGGTTGGTTCGGGCGTGGATGTGATTTCAATAACAGGGACAGCTGTCTCAGTTGGTGAGGCTACCTTGGTGGTACTGCAGGCGCTGAAGAGCAGGGCAAAGACCCCCAGTAACAGGATTTTGGTTTTCATCGTCTTCTTTCCTTTGGTTGAGATTTATTACCCAATGACGATCAGTTGTTGACGTAAGTTCCGCGCTCATACGCAAACAGACAACGAAGAGTAGTTAATCCCCCTCTGGAGAATGGTAGGGGTGACCCGTCAGGATTATCGGGTGCGCTGCGGACCCTGGGTGGGTCGCCCCTCTGCCTGGCGAGAATTTATTCTTTGGGCGTTTTGCTAACTTCCCAAACACAGGCGGAGGCACCCAGGGCGCGGCATTCTACTTCTTCTACATCGAACTCTTTTCCGGTCAACCAGAACAGTCCCTCTTTGAGGGTGCCAATCCGCCCCCAACACATGGGCAGGTCGGCGGCCTTCCCGGCACAGAGCGGACACTCCACGGAAATAAAGGCCCATTTGTCCCGGCGGTCTTCCACGCTGAAGTGGAGCTCCTGTCCATTCTCGGCATACAGCTTATTGTAGCCATTGGCCATGCTGTCGAGCACCAGTTTCACCTGCATGCCGAAGGGCATCAGTTTGGCGGCGGTCTTTGCGGCTACATTGTAAACACCGCTTTGCTTTTCGATGGCGTATTTTGAGGTCAATCGTCCGATACGGATGACCATGCTTTTCCCGGCTCGACCGAAAAAGGTCAGCAGCCCGGCGCAAAGCTGGGCATAATCGCCCAGTGTAATCGTGCCGCTGATCTTGAGCAACTCGGGCGGATAGTTGTCGATGAAACGTTCCAGCCCGCGTTCCCGCAGGAGAACGCGCAAACCCTGCTTGCCAACCACTTCTTCGGCGGCGAGCAAAGCCCAGCGCATATAGGCATCCACCAGGTACAGGCTGGCAACCAGATCATTTGAGGTCTTATCTTGGATGTCCATGGGTATCCTCCTCGAGCGGCGATATGGACATTATATGTGTTTTATGACAGACCAGACAGGTTTCTCGCTTAATACTCTCCCGTAAACTCTTGGTGAACCCAGAGGAACGCCTGACGTTTGTTCATCATGATAGCTGAGGATCGCTACCCTCGGCTCGGCGCGAAGGAGCTTATTATGATCCTCCCATCACAACCGTCCAATAGCCTCCATACGCGCTGAACTTCGAAAAGACATAGCCCACGCCGATCTCCGTCACGCGTGAGTTGAGTACGGTGCTCCAGTCCGCCTTCTCGATCCGCCATTGATTCATGGCATCCTGAGGCAGGCCAATCGCCAGCAGTTCCAGATAATAGGGATTGGTATAACCAGCGCTCGATACTCGGTCGCCTGTCCATGAACCATCTGAGCCACTGTGCTTCATAAAATTATTGCAGGCCATATCCAGACTATGTGAGCGTGCCGCGGCGGTCAATTTGGAGTTGACGGTCAATGCCGCCCGACCGGCGTCTGCGCGGGCTTTATTGATCAAGTCGATCAGCGTTTGCACATAATCGGGGTTTTCCGTATAGCTGCAATTGCCGATGCTTTTCTCGATTGCGCTTCCCACTAGATCCTCACCGATCATGATCTTGACCCAGAAGGTAGGCTGCGTTCCCAGAGGAATGGCTTTTCCTTCCGCATCCCGCAATTCAAAATTGCCCGTATACGCCCCATCTGAGGAGGGCGCAATGAGGTCAATCGAGACCTCTACGCTGGATTGAGCTTTTGTCTCAGGCACCGGGACCGAATCAGGTGACCCCATTTTGTCACCGGAGACGAAGGCGACGGTATAACCGACCCATGTGCAGGTGCCCGTATTTTGGAGCTTCCAGGTCTTGGTGATTTTCTCTCCGGCGGATACGTGGGTATTATCGGGATAGGTTACATCTTCGACAAAGAGGGCACTATCATGGCAGGATGGGGTCGGGCTGGGTGTGAGCGCATTCGCAGTTGGCGAAGCGGTGGGTGGCACTGGTGTCGGCAGGGTCAAGCCGGGTTTATAAGGTGGCAGAGTCGAGGTGACAAAAAGAACCGGCGCGTTTGTAGGCGCCTCTCCTGTAAGCTTGACGCAGGTTGTCAAAAGGAAAATGAGAAGGAGAGCGAGTGTTATTTTTTTGGCCATACTCGAATATTTTTCCTGATGGGTTGAAAAATCGACTGTTTCTTAACGGGCGAATTGTCTCTGATGGACCAGAGAAAAGCGAGCTTATCGAGAAGCAGGTTCATGGCATATACTCATGAAAATCTGTTACGGGCTGGCAAAATCAACTGTGTAGTATCCCCCGGCGGCGGTATCGGGGACGTAAGCATAGCCCACGCCTATTTCGGTGACATTCGCGTTCAAAATCTCATTGCGGTGAGTTGCATCGCTCATCCACCAATCGAAGGCGGTCTGGGGATAACCGCTGCCGTAGATGATCTCGGATGAAAAAGACGGGCTGTAGCCAGCCGCGACCATCCGCTCATGGATAGAAGAGCCGTCCGAGCCGGTGTGGCTGATCAGCCCATGACAAGCCATATCGATGCTGTGTCCCTGGGCTGCCGCGGCGAGTTGTGCATTGACCGTCAGTGGGGCAAGTCCAGCCTGGGCACGGGCATTATTGATCAGGTTGGCAATTTCATTCAGGTAAGAAGAACTGGTAGCGTAATTGCAGCTTGCCGGTCCCGTCACTTTGACGACAGGTGTTCCGCTGATCGGGGTGAAAGCAACTGTGGAGACCGGCGCAGCGACAGCGTTCCCGATCAGGATCTTGACCCAGAAAGCTTTCTGCGTCCCAATTGCAAGTGTTTCGCCGTTGGCATTCTTCAATTCGTAGAAACCTGTATACCCTCCATCAAGGGATGGAGCGGTTAGTTCGACAGAGACATCTACGGTCTTGCCAGGCTCCGTTTGCGGGACAGGCGCGCTGGCAGGTGTTTCCATGCGGTCGCCTGCTACAAAGGCGATGGTGTATCCGCTCCAACTACATTTGCCATTGTTCATGAAGCGCCAGGTCTTGGTGAACTTTGCTCCCGGCGTCATCACGGCATTATCAGGCACGGTTACATCCTGGATCATCACGGCACTGTCCTGGCACGAACCGGACGTGGATACTGTCCCAGCCGTTCCATCTGGCGTGCCAGGGGTAGTGGCAGTCAACGTGTCTGGCGTGGAAGTAGGTGGGATATCGGTTGGCAGGGATAAACCCGGTTTTGTGGGCGGTAAAGTGGAGGTCACGAAAAGGGCCCGAGTGGGGAGTGGCGCTTTTGGTGATACTTTAATACAGGATCCAATGAGGAAGCTTGTCAGCAGGATCAAAATCCAGATTTTCTTCATGCCGAGATTCTACTTGGAAATAATTAATAAAAACCATCCCGCAGGAGATGCTACAGCGCCTCCTGCGGGACGGTTTTAGCATAGAAACCTATGGTTTTGCAAAAACGATCACGTAGTAACCAAAGTTGTTGAAGAACGAATAACCCACGCCGATTTCGGTGAAGGTGGTACTTAGCAGGTTCTGGTTATGACGCAGATCGGTCTTATCGTTGATCCACCAGTTGACCACGCCCTGGCCATCGAAGGGAGGATAGTTGCCATTGATGTTCTCAGAGACAGACGAAGCAACATAACCGGTGGCTGCTACGCGTGTTTGCGGCGTGGAACCATCAGAGCCGGTATGACTGATGTTCTTCGTACATGCCATATCATTGGCCTGCTTCTGCGCGGCCTGAGCTAACTGCATGTTCACGGTGTAGGCGGGCAGACCATGCTGGGCACGGTAAGCATTGGCCGCATCGATCGTTTCTGTCAATTTCTTCAGGTCGATGGAGAATAGGCAGGTCGCTGTAGTGGTACTGTCGCTCTCTGCTGTAGCGACAGGTACGGTGCTTGTAACCGTTACTGCGCTGCCTACCGCGGTTGGGGCCGCAACGGCGGTGGAGGCAGTAGTGTTTGCAAGTGTCACATCGATAATTGCCCACAGGCGAGAATCATCACCAATTTTCATGATCAGGCCGGCCGGATTCTTGATGACAAAATTACCTTGATGAATTCCGGTGCTGGAAGGCGCAGTCAGATTCACAGAAATATCCAGATTTTGTCCCGGATAGGTTATACCCAATGGTACAGAGGCTGGTGCACCCAGGCGCTCATCAGAATAGGGGACCAGGGTGTAATTGGGTCCCCAGACACAGGTTCCGGTGTTGCTGATGCGCCAGGTTTTCGTGAAGATCGTGCCTCCACCGACGTTGGTATGATCCGGGACGGTCACATCCGCGACAAACGAGGCGCTGTTGGTGCAATCGGGTGGATTGGTAGGGAACGGTGTACCAAGCGTTGGAGTAATGGTTGCCAGCGTGGCTGAAGTTGCCGTGGCGGAAGTATCGCCGGGTGATGGGGTGGCAGTTTCTGTAAGCGTAGGTGCTTCTGTGCTGACCGCGGGCGCAGTTGCGATTTGTGTTTCGGTCGACGAGGGTGTAGCAGTCTCCACGGCGCCTTGTCCGTTACAAGCAGATAATGCGAGCATTATAAGAGCAGCAACCATGTACAGTTTCTTGATCACTTCAGCCTCCTTTGCAGCCTCGTTGGATGTATTCTGTGAATCTACCTGCTACCAGCCTGGTTCTCTTCTGTGGGGCGGAAACTTCTTAACACCAGGGGAAGAAATCAGAGCCGTCAGTTTTTCCCTTAGTGATCGGAGCCTGCCCTGAGTGTCGGCGAAGGGCGCACTTCATGTTAAGAAGCAACATTCCGCTAAAAAGACCTGGCTTTCAACCTCAAAACATTGTCATCTGTAACTTGGATTTTTCAAGTGGATCGCCAGAAACCTGCTCTTCGAATATTTCACGGGTCAATACCGGAAGCTCGAGTAGTGTACGCAGCAAACGATATTTTACAACCTGAACCTTTTTTATGCGCGTCGCGAGCGAGGGGTCACGTTGTGCTTTATAGACGGCTAGCGCAGCCCGCCCACCGGGGATAGCGATGACCGTTTGCTCGGGTGGGTAGGGCGTCTCGGCGAGCGCACGCCCCATCAGCGCGGAAGCGAGAATATAAAAAGTACGCTCGAGCTTACCATTCTGTTCCCAGAGATAATTTTTATCCTGCTTGCGCGTGGAATATCCCAGGCGTTTGCCGATGGCTTCGATCAAGCCGGAAATATTATTGAGTTCATTACGCCGTGCAGAGGCGGTATCTTCGGGACGCAACTGCCACTCCGCCTCGTCTTTTTGTGCATACGAGGCTAGCACAGCATAGATCATGCCCTTGGAAGGCGTCAGCAGACCCGGAAAATGAGGATAGAGGTCATCTTCGACCTCAAGAAAAATGCTTTTCGGATGCTTTTGCAGGAACGTGACAATCGCAATTTCTACACGGTCGGATAAGGTATCGTGTGGAACCGAGCCTTGCACCAGATGCACATCCACTCCGGGTGCGGAAGCTGGAGAGCGCAGGTCAGGGCCGGAAGGATGATCTGCGCTCAGCCCCCATAGCCCGGTATCTAAACTTTCACCGTTTGAATAGTGGATGAAACGCGGATCTTCCAGCGCAGTTTGAATCAGTGATTGGGTGGCGCGCAAAGCCTCATCAAACTCCTGATCCTTCTGTTTGAGAGCCTCCGATTTGGCTAAAGCAATTAATCCTGCAGTGTAGAGGTGTAAATAGCTGGCAGGCTCACCACGTTCCACCAAGTGAGAATAAATTGCTTCCTTCACAACCTCCAGCTCTGCTGGATTGGGTTGTCGCTTTAGGTGTTGGCCACACGCCCATAAAAGCTGAATTGGATCATGTGCGGTTCGCAATGCCAGGGACTGCAAATCAAAGCCGGCTGCGCTCGCAGCTGTCAACGCAGAGGCAAGGAAGGATGGTTCAGCCTCAGACAGCAATCCGAAAAATGGAGTGTTGAGATGCAATAATCCGAACAGGTGCGTGAAAGCAGCGTTCAGTGCAGTTGCGTTCCAGGCCCAGTCATAGCGCCGTCGGCGCAGCGCGGGCTTATACGGCTCTACAGCCTCGCGTCCCCACAGCCAGCCTGCCCATAAAGCGGATAACGTCCAAAATGCCTGATTGGGGCGTGGCAGTGACCCGATCACTGCCTTAATGGGAATTTCCTTTTTGACTTCATCCGCGAGGTCTTTCAGGCGACCTTCATAGATGCAGATACCACCGCTTTCGGGGATTTTCCGCTGATTTCCAGCTTGCCATGTTTCAATCACAACGCCTGAAGCTGTTTCCGCCCATAGACTTAATCCGCGCTCGAGCTGAGTCCACAGGTTGTGCTCTCGGAATTGGTTGGGAACGTTGAGTTGTTTGGGGCGCCGCCGCTCCGACGGGTGATCCCAGAGGGTATTACCTGCGTCACAGGCGAGCAAAATCAACGCGTTCAGTGCCCGGCGTCGTTCAGGCGTGAGATTCAAGCTATCCAGACGGTTGATAATTGTGGTTAAAAAATACAGGGGACGCGGCAGATAGTGTTCTATAGCTTCTTCTGCATAGATACGGTCGCTATCTTCCAGCTCAACGACCCGCTCGAAAGCACGCGAGCGATGCAATGCGTCTGTGGCAGCAATTCTCCTGGCTTTCTCTATATCCAGCGGATTTGCCGGACGCTCGCCCGAATCTTCGCAATGCGGACAGGTATAGATGCGGGCGTAAGGCGCATCCGCGCCTTTATGCCAGAGGAAGGAATCAGCGTAAACTTCACTTCCGCATTTTTCACAGGGAGTGAGATACAAGGATTGCAAGTGTGGGCCGAGGCGCTCGTCTCCTTTTTTTGCGGAAGCCAGATCGGCTAATGCAGCTTTGAAATTTGTCTCCGTGGGAGGATCTGCAGACATTTCCAGCAGAAACCGCGTAATTGGGTTATTCCCCGTCACAAGCACGCGGTAGCCTGCACGTGCGGCTTCCAATACCAGGCGAGATGAAAATCCAAAGGGATCCAGCACCCAGCTGCCGGATGGCGCGTGAAGGGGGAGCCATGCAGAGATAACTCCCTCTTCCAACGGAGGTGTAAAGCGCGAGAGTGGTCCCGGCTCCGCGGGATTCAATCCCGGAATATAGGGTTGCAACTCCATAACATAAGTATACATCCCCCTCAACTTTTGGAGTCCAGCGGCTTGCCCTTGGATTGGCAGAAGCAGGTGCCGCCAGGGTGAGGCGCCTGGGGTGCCATTCCGCTCAGCGTAGAGAATTTATGGAATTTTTCCGAGCGTGGGTGCGCACATGATATCGTAATACTCCAGTTCGGTGGCTTTGTTCTGCCGAGCATAGGCAGCGGCATCATTGCCAATGTTGCGGACAATGTCGAGGTGCCCACGTACGTCTGTATCCCAATAACGCGGCAAGGTCATCAGCGGGTCACCGGCGGGTCCTTCTGGAATGTAAGCCGGGCGCCCTGGATCTTTTTGGTCTGCCTGTGGGATCCAGTTATACATGACAGGTCCACGCGGGTTGATGGTAAAGCCTAGCTGGTAACCGAACTTACGCGCAAATTGCACGGGGCGAATGCCAAAATCACCCCCGGGCCAGATGATGGCAATGGGTGTCTTATTGAAATATTTCTGTAAATTTGTCATGGAGCCTTGCAATTCTCCCGTGAGGAATTCATCAGAAGAATTGTCGCTCATATTGATATTATGGATGAAGCCATGGGATTGGTAATCCACCCAGCCTTCTGCGGAAAGGGCAACATTTTCACGGAGGAATTGGTCATCACCGCCGAATGCGCTAATCCAGCCATTCACGACAGGCCAGCCCCATTGCTCCCAGTAACTACGAAAATGATCGTTGAAATTTTGTGCCGTATGACGGTCATCTACCACGAGCAAGACAGAGCGCTCCGGGATTTTTGCGTTTTTATACAGAAAATCTGCCAGTTGCTGAGTATTGATTGCCTGGAAGCCCATATCATGCAAATCATTCATCACTTTTTTGAAATCACCTACGCTAATTTGATTATCTTTTTCAGCTTGACCTTTAATGATCCCGTGGAACATCACCACCATAGCCACTGTCCCTGGCGCGGCATTGCTGGAATTCCATTTGTTGTACAGGTATTGGCAAGTATCTTTAATATACGTGTGCGGTGGATCAAGTGGATTGAGCTGACTGGCCACAAAGGTGACAGGCAGCGCTGGTGGCGTGCGGACAGCGGTCGCTGGGGGAACCGGTGTTTCGCTGGGAACAAGTGTGGCCGTCGGCTGTAATTGGGCGAACGCGGTTTCAAAGGCCTGTGTCATGACAACGTTCATTTCTGGAGTAGAGACGGGCGCAGGTTGGCAGGCGCTCAAGAGCAGGGTGAGCAGCAGGAAGGACATGAGAAGCGAGGAGTGGGATGTGTTCATTGTCGTTTTTTCTATGATAACAGAGAAGGCGCGTCGATTCATAGACACGCCTTCTTACTTTTCCTGGCTACTGATTACTCTTCACTCTCGCCTTTAATGAAGGTTTCCACTTTTTCACGGCAGATATCGTCGCGGAATTGTTGGGGGGGCGTCTTGAAGAAATAGGAAGAGGGACCGATGATCGGCCCACTCAATTTCCGATCCAATGCGATCTTAGCGCAGCGGATGGCGTCGATCATAACGCCCGCGGAGTTGGGGCTGTCCCAGACTTCGAGCTTGACCTCCACATTAAGCGGCACATCGCCAAATGTAGTGCCTTCCATGCGGATGTAGGCCCACTTACGGTCGGTGAGCCAGGGAACGTGATCCGACGGACCGACATGGACATCACCATGATCGAGTTTATACGGGATCATGCTGGTAACCGCATTGGTCTTGGAAATCTTTTTGCTCTCCAGACGTTCACGCTCGAGCATATTCAGGAAGTCGGTATTGCCGCCGAAGTTAAGCTGATAAGTACGGTCAATGCGCACACCACGATCCACAAAGAGTGTCGCCAGGGCACGGTGCAGGATGGTCGCGCCGACCTGTGACTTGACATCATCGCCAAGGATGGGAAGCTTGGCATCCCGGAATCTCTTTGCCCAATATTCGGAAGAGGCAATAAAGACTGGAATGCCATTGACGAATGCACAACCAGCTTCTATGGCTTGTTCCACATACCATTTCGTTGCCATTTCGGAACCGACCGGCAAAAAGTTGACCACTACATCGGTCTTTGTGTCCTTCAGCAGTTTGACAATATCGGCTGTGGGCCCAGGCGCTTTCTTGATCATTCCGGAAAGATATTTGCCTAGTCCATCGTGGGTCATGCCGCGTACGACCGGGGCGTTGAGCTGGGGCACATTGGCGAATTTGTAAGTGTTATTGGGTTCGGCAAAGATAGCCTGACAAAGATCCTTGCCGACCTTGGTGATATTGACGTCAATGCCCATGGTAAATTCAATGTCGCGAATATGATATCCACCCAGACGTGCGTGCATAATGCCTGGCACCAGAGCATCATCCGCAGCCTCCTTGTAGTACTGGGTTCCCTGCACAAGCGAAGAGGCGCAGTTTCCCACGCCAATCACTGCAACGCGGACTTTTTTGTTTGCCATGAAATTGGATCTCCTTCTATCTGTAATTTGATTATTACCGGATTACAATGAAAAGCCTATTCTTTTAGACGGTCAATGTTGTATAATGCGTTCGATGGCCACCAACGAACGCATTGATCACCTGGAACGTTTGCTCGAAGTTGTGCGGGGTTTAACCACAGCACCTGAGCTTGAATCCTTTTTACAAACTATTATCAATGAAGCCATTGAGCTCACTAATAGCGAGCTGGCGTCCATTCTGGAGTACGATGAAACTGCCGAAGAACTGCGCTTCCTTGCGATGCACTGGTTTCAGCGCGATTTGCTCCGTCCGATGGGCGTTCCGTTGGATGGGAGTGCAGCCGGCTGGGTATATCGTCGCGGCCAGCCTTTGATTATTCAGGATGCGAAACTCGACCAGCGGCATTTCAAAGTGGTTGACCGTGTAACCAAGCATGAGACGCACTCACTTGTAGCAGTTCCACTCATGGTGCGCGGTGAAGTTGTGGGGGTACTGGAAGCATTGAATAAAAAGGATAACGCACATTATACCGAAGAAGATCAGGCCATTCTAGAAACACTGGCTGCTCTCGCTGCGCAGGCGGTGAAAAATGATAACCTTCAAAGGAAAGTGCGTGCCACCAGCGTTGAGCTTGCTGAATTGGAGCGCCTCAAAACAGACTTTATCGCGATCACCTCTCATGAACTTCGGACTCCGTTAGGTCTGATCCTGGGTCATGCCACATTTCTGCGTGAACTGGCCAGTGAACAATATGACGACCAACTCGACATGATCATCCGCAATGCCACGAAACTCAAAGAAATCGTTGAGAATCTTTCGGATGTGGATAATGTGCAGACAGGTGCGGCGCGTGTTCGAAGTCAAAAGGTCTCACTCGCAAAGGTCGCGGGAGATGTAACTCTAACATTTCAGGATGAGGCGAAGTCGAGAAACATTACACTAAATTGTGAGATCGAGCAATCTCCATTTTATGTGAATGCAGACGAAGTCAAGCTTAGTATCGCTCTGAGTAATCTTATCAAGAACGCGCTTCAGTTCACGGAATCTGGTGGGCATGTTACGGTCAAGGTCCAGGAGGAGTCTGGGTATTTTAAAGTAAGCGTGACGGATGATGGAATTGGCATTCCTACCAGAGATCTCCCTCGTGTGTTTGAAAGGTTTTTCCAGGTGGAGACGCATCTCACCCGCCATTACGGTGGGATGGGATTGGGACTTTCTGTCGCGAAAGCCATGATCGATTTACACGGTGGGCGGATCTGGGCGGAAAGCGAGGAAGGTAAAGGTAGTACATTCACCTTCCTTTTGCCCATGGAGCAGGTGCAGCAAATGCCTGCCTCCAGTCCATTTATTGAGTGATTTTTCACAGTCTACCAGGCGGTTTAATTCAATTCGGTGACAGTTAAAGCAACTGTCACCTTTTCTTTTATAATGGACCTGATATGGAACCTCAATTTCTAGTTTTTGGCAAGTTGACCCGTGAATATCTGTTGCCTCCATCCGGTCCGGCTAGGCTTGACGTGGCCGGAGGAAGCCTGCTTTATGCGGCGGCGGGGCTGCGCGTGTGGGAATCGGAAATTGGCTTGGTAGGACGCGTTGGAAACGATTATCCACGCGAATGGCTGAACACATGCATTGCGCGCGGATTTGATACCTGCGGTATTCGGATCCTTTCCAGGAATATGGATGTGAGAGATTTCTTGGCTTATAACGAGTCATTTGAAGCGAACAGGATCAACCCCGTGTCACATTTTGCGCGGCGCGAGATGACTTTTCCCAAATCGCTGCTTGGGTACCAGCCTCCCAATGACAAGAAGAAACCTGATGCAGAAAGCATGCTCATGGTGACCGATATTCCAAACGATTACCAGATGGCACGCGCCGCGCTCTTATGCCCAATGGATATCGTCACACAGACGCAGTTGATCGCAGGCATGAAGCGCGGCAGCGTCCATACTTTCGTTCTGGATCCCGGTCCTGATGCAATGATGCCGAAAGCGCGGCGTGAACTACCAGCCCTGCTCAACGGCGTCACGGCTTTCCTTCCGTCGCAGGAGGAGTTGTGTAATCTTTTTTGGGGACAGACTCATGATCTCTGGGAAATGGCGGAAGCTGTTTCAATGTATGGCTGCGAATATGTGGTGATCAAGTGTGGCGCGCGCGGTCAATGGCTGTATGATACGAACAGCAAACGGAAATGGGAGGTCCCTGCTTATCCGGCTCGGCTTGCCGATCCCTCAGGAGCAGGCGATGCGTTTTGTGGCGGTTTCCTCGCGGGCTATTGTAAAAATTACGATCCACTCGAGGGCGTGTTATACGGAAATATATCTGCTTCTTTGAAGGTGGAAGGAAGCGGCGCGTTTTATCCTCTGGATGTCTTGCCTGGGTTGGCAGAGGCGCGCCTGGGCGTCTTAAGGGAAATGGTGCGGGAAGTATGATGAATGATTTGGTGAATCGTGTAATTGAGCTGGCTGTTCAGATCCAGCAGATCCCTGGACCCACGTTCCATGAAGGGAAAAGAGCGGAGTTTGTCTCTCAGTTGTTTTTTGACGAGAAGTTGCAGGATGTTTGTATTGATGAGATGGGCAATGTACTCGCTCGCCTGCCTGGAAAAGGTAGACAGAATCCGCTGATTGTGAGCGCTCACATGGATACGGTCTTTCCGTTAGAGACGAATTTGCATATCAGGCGGGACCCGGAGCTGATCTATGGCCCCGGACTCGGAGACAATTCTTTAGGTGTCGCCGCTTTGTTCGGGCTGATATGGTCTTTGCGAGAACGCGAGATTCCATTGCACGGGGATGTGTGGTTTGTGGCAAACGTTGGTGAGGAGGGCTTGGGTAACCTGAGCGGGATGAAAACCGTCGTCGCACGTTTCGGAGCAAACGTACATGCCTATCTGGTCGTTGAGGGCCTGGCATTGGGACATGTCTATCATCGGGCGGTGGGAGTCAAGCGTTATCGTGTTAGTGCGCGGACTACCGGCGGACATTCATGGTCAGACTATGGTCAACCTTCGGCGATCCATGAACTGGCAAGGCTGATTGTGCAATTGACGTCACTGATCTTGCCAACTCATCCACGCACGACGATGAATGTGGGAAAGATTTCAGGTGGGACATCGGTGAATGTTATTGCCTCAGAGGCCTCATTCGATTTGGATTTGCGTTCGGAGGGACAGGAATCTTTGGCCGAACTGGTCTCAGCGGCCGAGAAATTAATTCATCACGCCAACCGCCCCGGGGTTAGCATTGAAGCGGAGGTAATCGGTCAGCGACCTGCGGGCGAAATTTCCCCAAATCATCCACTGGTGATGCTGGCAAAAAATTGTCTGCAAGAGCAGGGCTTAGACGCTGGATTGATCTCAGGTTCTACAGATGCAAATATGCCGCTCAGCAAAGGCTATCCGGCCATTGTGTTGGGTGTAACAACGGGTGGCAGCGCACATACGATTCATGAATTTATCCATATCAGGCCCATCAGACAAGGCCTGGAGCAGTTGGTGAGTTTTGTAAGTAAGGTTTGGTAATGAACTGCCGAACGAACTTACTTCAAACCTAAGACCTCATACACTTCCAGTGGTTGAGTCTTGCCTTTTACGGAAAGAGGCACAAAAACTCTTGCGCTAATCTCGTCCTTTACGCGCTCATAGGCCTCTCTGCTGATCAAAATCTGATTTTTGGCACAATTCTCCTGGATACGTTTTGTTGTATTGACACTGTCGCTGATCGCCGTGTATTCGAGCCGTTTTTCGGTGCCAATCCAGCCTAATACGGCTTCGCCATAATGAATACCCACGCCGAAATCAAGATGGGTCTCTTTGGGCATTTCGGCATGTAAGGCGGCAACTGCCTCACGGATCGCCAATGCAGATTTCACCGCGCGCAACGTATGATCAGGCTGGGGGAGCGGCGCGTTATACCAGGCCATAACTGCATCGCCCAGGAATTTATCCACCGTGCCTTCATTGGCAAGCACTGCGTCTGCGGCAGCGGCGAGATAACGGTTTAGCACGGCCACCAATTCTTCAGGCGAGTGCTGTTCACTATAGGCGGTGAAGCCGCGAATATCCGCGAACAGAACTGTGATATAGACTTTTTTGCCACCGATGTGCAAACTGTTCGGGTCAATTTGATCGAGCACGGCTGGCGACACCATTCGCTGTAATAAACTGCGCTGTGCTTCGAGTTTTTTCCGCTCGGTCATATCGTCGAGCACGATCGCGACGCCCTGGGTTTTTTGTCCTGCATCTTTGAGCGGGGAGAGATTGAAACGCCAATCTACGGAGCCGCGCTCGGGCATATCGTGGCTCAATTCGAGACCGACAACAGGTTGGTCGCTTTTGCGGACCAAATCCAAGTGCGGCAGGATGTCGCTCGCGAAGGTAGGCATGATCTCACCCAAAGGACGTCCCACGATCTCAGCAGAGGCCTGTCCTAATATGGATGAGGCAGCTCGATTGCACAGCGTAATTTGATCCTGCACATCGGCTGTGATCACCCCCGACACGATCGAGGCGAACACGTCATCCATGAGGTTTTTGAGCTCGGTCACTTCTTCGAGCGTGCGCTTCAGGGAGGAGAATAGACGGGCATTTTCAATAGAGACAGCAGCTTGATTGGCAAACGCGAGCAAGAGGTCACGGTCCGATTCAGAGAAGATCCCCGTGCGAATGCGGTTATCAGTATAGATGACGCCGATCAATTCTGATTTGACCGTTAACGGTACGCACAGGATCGAGCGCAAATTAAAGGCGATAATGCTTTCCTGACCACCAAAACGTGGATCTTCGCGCGCATTCGTTGTCAGTATCGCTTCGCCGCTGTCAATGACCCGCTGCACCACGGTCCGACTAATGGCAAATTCATTCTGATTGATGGATTCCTGTTCCCAGTTGCGTGCAATGCGAATGGTCATTTCACCGCTGTGGCTGCGCTCATCTCGCAGCATAAGGAAGCCGCGTTCCGCGCCCATCAGGCGTACAATGGTATCCATCACAATTTGCAGAACTTCATCTACTTCAAGCGTGGAGTTAACAACTTGACCGATTCCCGCTAGCGCCTGCAGGTGGCTAAATCGCTGTTCAAAAGGGATGAGCGCCTCGCTGATCCGCTCCAGGGCATTTTCAAGATTCTTCAACCCATCCACTGCTTCAGGGATTAGTCTGGGTTCCAGGGCAGCCCGCAATTTGGCGCTTTGCTGCGCAACAACGACGACTTGATCGTTGATGGAAATAGGCTTGGTCTTGGTTGTATCCATGAGGTTTCCTTTGCGCGACCAAGACCCGCTCTTTATGATTTGGAAAGCTAGTGCAGGGGTTTACCGGAAAACAAGTAGCGAATTCGCTCGAGGATAACCTGCTTACGTATGTCCAACGCGGCGTGGCGGGCCTGTGTCACGTCTGCAATTCTAGAAGTATAAAGGGATGTCTGGTGTTCGTCCAGAAGTATTTTGATGTTGTCAGCTTCATTTGGCAGGATACGAGTCAGTTTTGCCGCCCTTTCAATGGGCGTAATATGGACGGCGGCGGGTTGGTCCAGTTGTCGCAATCCGAAGTTGATGCTCTCGAAGGCCCTTTCAATGGGAGAAAGCTTCACCCATTTTTCCCAGCGAATGACCCAGGTCGGAATTTCAATACCGGTACGTTCAATGGTGGTGTGTAAGAAAACCGGGAAGCGCGCAGGCAATGCATAGCGATAGCTGAGGAAAACTGTCAGGGTCACGAGAAATATCAGTAATGGGAGCAGATAAAGGCCGAGTTTGATCGGTGTATCTGTTTGCCCAGTCGTGTCCAATCCCTTATCCAGTTGATTTGGATCGGTAGGAAATTGATCCGCTTCCTTTCGCAGGTCCTGTGGAAGAGGATTATTTCCATTAACTGAATCTTGGCGCGGTAATGGTCGAGAGAGGGGAATTTGATTGGCAGTTGGTTCAAATTCTATCCAGCCAACCCCGGGAAAATAAACTTCGGGCCAGGCATGCGCATTGCGTTTAAGCACGGTATAGGTGGTTGGCGAGAGCTCTTGTTCTGGAACGCCGCGTTCGGTGGTGACGGCTGTACCTTGTGCAAAGCCGACTGCCATCCGGGCTGGGATCCCCAGGGAACGCAGCATCAGGACCTCGGAGGTGGCATAGTAAACGCAGTAACCTTTTTTATATTCGAACAATATCCATTCGAGCGGATCTCTGTTGCGCGGTATTTCAGAAATTGTCGCTGAATATTGGATCGTCTTGCGCAGATAATCTGTGATCGCGTTGGCTTTGTCGTAGGGCGTTTCGGCTCCTGCTGTAACTTCTTTGGCAAGTTCTTTGATGCGTGGAGAAAAGCCATCAGGCAATTGCACGTATTTATTTTTGATCCAATCGGGATAATCTGTGCCAGCGCCGCGAAGCTGTTCAGTGTTGGGGTTGCTCAACAATGCATCTACCTGGTACGTTTCACCAGATAAAAGTACAGGTTGCGCATTCCAAAAAACAGGGTCGTTTTTCCCGCCAGTGCTCGACAGCATGATTGATCCGGGGCGGCTCACCCATACCGGTTCTGATGGCGAATATAACATTGAGAAGGTCGCTTTACCGGTATAGAAAACGAAGCGAGCGAGAGTTTTATCCTCTGTATTCGCGTTAAGGGGATTGGTGTTCTCTGGAGAAAAATCTTCGCGGACGGTGCCAGTAGTATGCCATTGACCTTTAGAGAAATAATCGTAGACCCGTCCACGCCAGTAATAGCGGGGCGGTTTCTCGTCTCTCAGGAGGGACGGCGCTTTTACCTGAAACATGACTACATCTGAAAGCGGGAAACCACGCCCAAGGCTGAGATTAGAGCCAAAGAACTCACCACCCCTTCCTCCAGTTGATGATTGGAGTGCACTGACAGCATTTTCCATCTTATTTGAGAATTCCTGCCAGGGCTGTGTGATTCGATTCCAGGTTCTCGAAAAAGAGTCTAGTCCTGAGATAGAAGCCGGGATTGTCCAGGCAACAATGATGATCAAGCTCGCAGCAATTGCCATGCTACTTGTCAGATCAACACTATTGTCAGGAGAAAGGAAGATACGTCGCTCAAACCAGGACCGTTTATTCTGCAAAAACTGGAGGCGCCCCAGCAGAAGTAAGGCGACAAATGCAAAGAATGCCAAAAACCATAGCCGGCTCACAGGGCCATTATCGTAATTCTGAATGACAAGCAAACCGATCGCGGCGGGAAGCACAGAACCGAGATAATTCTGATTGCGCACCAGTGTAAAGGCTGCCCATGAGCTGATAATCCAAAAAGCAACGGACATCACTGCAACGAAAAAGAATGGATCTTGCACGGGCCGACGCGCAAAGAAATCGGAGGTAGAGAAGACCAAACGGCCAGCAACACTGGACAACTGCTCTTCCAAAGAGGCATGCTGATCAATGACCAGAGTCCACTGTAGAGGTAACATGATCACCATGTAGAAAAAGGTCAACCACCGCACAGTAGGTCGCTGAAATCTGCTGTATCCAAGCGCCATACCGATGGCAAACCCAATCGAACTGAATGTTTGGACAAGGGAAAGGAACGGAGTCCAGGTGGTAGCTACAAGGCGCGAGGCAACGGTTTGCAATAGAATGAAAAGCAAACCAATGGCGGCCCAATCCCACCAGCGAGATTGTTGTGATTGTTCTGAATGCAACTTTTCCATTTCCTGAGTGTACAATTAAGCAGGTGTAATCGTCAGGTACTGAAGAGGGGTTTTTAGGTCAATGATGACTACGCAGATACAAAATTCGTTTTTACGAACTCTTAAGGAGTACCGTAGAAACACCGACCGAGAAATTTGATTCTAGCCTAAAATTCGCCCGGAAAAGCTTAGGAATTGATAAGATAAGGATAAATTCGTCTAACTTCGCAGATTCAAAGGAGACTGATATGCACTTTTTCATTCAAAACGGAATTGACTGGATCATTGCCATTCAGTCGCTCGGCACTTGGCTAGAATTGCCCATGAAATTCTTTACTTTTTTGGGCTACGAAAACTTCTTTTTCCTTGTTCTACCCTTAATTTATTGGAGCGTCGATACAGGATTGGGGTTGCGAATTGCCTTGATCCTGGCTGCCAGCGACTACTTGAATTGTATCGTAAAACTGGCCTTTGCTGCCCCGCGGCCTTATTGGGTCAATGCACGCGTCGAACCCTTTTCCGTTGAGAGTTCCTTTGGTATTCCGTCGGGTCATGCCCAGAACGCGACTGCACTTTGGGGGATTCTGGCGGCTGGAGTAAATAAACCCTGGGCATGGGCAACTGCTTTTATACTTGCCTTTCTCATAGGGTTTTCACGTCTCTACCTCGGCGTGCATTTTCTGCATGATGTTCTGACAGGCTGGTTGATTGGGTTTGTGCTTCTGTTTGGGTTCTTGAAGCTTTGGGATCCGGTTCGTACCTGGCTCAAGACCAAAACGCTCGGCCAACAAGTAATCATTGCCTTTCTCGTTTCTCTGCTTATGATCGCAATCGGTGTATGGAGCTCCGCCCGCCTGGATGGATATGTCTTTCCGGTCGAATGGACAGAGAATGCGCTGCGCGCCGGACCATTGCCAGACCCCATCTCAATGGAGGGAATCTTCACCTCTTCGGGGTCTTTCTTTGGTCTGGCAGCCGGAGCAGCCTGGATCGCCTCGCGAGGTGGGTATCAAACTTCAGGCCCGCTGGAGAAACGGGCTCTTCGGTATGTGATCGGCTTAATTGGAATCATGATCCTGTGGTATGGACTGGGAAAGATCTTTCCGCGCGGTGAAACATTCATCCCGGTGATTCTGCGCTATATTCGTTATTCTCTGGTGGGCTTCTGGGTAACGGCGGGAGCACCTTGGTTGTTTTTTCATTTCAAATTAGCAGACAAACCCAAGATATGGGATGTCTCTCTGTTATAATGCCAAGTCTACGGCAAAATTTTTGGGAGAACGTATAAATCCATGACCCTGGAGCGCGGCGCATTATTACACAAGCGATATCGTATTGTTGAAATCCTCGGACAAGGAGGAATGGGTTCTGTTTACCGGGCTGTGGATGAAAACCTGGGCGTGGATGTGGCCGTTAAAGAAAACCTGTTCACGACAGATGAATATGCACGTCAGTTCCGCCTGGAAGCGGTCATTCTTGCGAATTTGCGTCATCCCAATCTGCCGCGTGTTACCGACCATTTCGTGATTGGCGACCAGGGACAGTATTTAGTGATGGATTACATCGAGGGGGAGGATTTACGCCAGCGCATGGAGCGGATGGGCAATATCACTGAAGATGAAGCAATTCTGATTGGCGCAGCTATTTGTGACGCGCTGGCTTATCTGCATACCCGTAAGCCTCCCATTCTGCACCGTGATATTAAACCGGGGAACGTCAAGATCACGCCCGATGGACATATTTTTCTCGTAGATTTTGGCCTTGCGAAAGTGCTGCACGGAAGCCAGGCCACGACAACCGGGGCGCGTGCCATGACGCCTGGTTATTCACCGCCGGAACAATATGGCACTGCACGCACGGACCCACGTACGGATATCTATTCCCTGGGGGCCACACTTTATGCCGCTTTGACCGGTATTATCCCTGAGGACGGTCTTGCGCGTGCAATGGACAACACGCAGCTCACGCCGCTACGCAAGCGCAACGGCAAGGTCTCGCGGCGGCTGGCTGCGGCGATTGAAAAGGCAATGGGAGTGGATCCCGCGGAGCGTTTTCAGAATGCCGAAGAATTCAAACGTTCCCTGCTTGGATCAAAAACGAAGACCCAGCTCCTGCCAGCCGATTTTGTTGTTGAACCTCCGCCGCCAGAAGTAATCGACGAACTTCATCAAAATCCGCTTCAGAGGCTGTCTCAACCCGTTGATAATCATAAATCGGGAAATGCACAAGGTGTCTCGGCTGCAGGGGAATTGCCGGTCTTTAAACCTCGGCGGAAACGCAGAAAGGGACGCCGGCTTCTAGCAATATTCTTGTGGACCTTGCTCCTGCTCTCTTTGGCCATTGTGGCTGTTGTCCGTTTTCGACCGGACTTTGTGCCCGCACAAATGATGACTTTGCTGAGTCCTTTGAACGAGATCAAGTTCCCGTTTATTGTTCAACGGAATACACCTACTGTGCCCCCAACCGCAACGCAGACATTAGCAGATGTGCCCACTGTTACTCCAATTACTGTTGCGCCCACAGTGACTGCGACTCTTTTGCTCACCCAGACACCTGAACCTACTTTAGAGTTTACGCCAACGCCTGATCACACAGCTCCGGCTGTGGCTACCGCACTGGGCGGTGGATCGGGTCAAATTATCTTTGCATCTACGCGTTCAGGTCTGCCGCAGCTTTATCTTGTCAATACCGATAATACTGGACTGACGCAGATCACCAACATGGAGCAAGGCGCGTGCCAGCCCTCCTGGTCACCGGATGGCTTGCAATTGGTGTTTATCTCTCCGTGTGCCGGGCGTGCTGATTTTTTTGAGACAATATATAATGAATCAAGCCTGTATACCATCAACGCTGATGGGACAGGTTTAAAACAATTGACGCAGTCCCCTGGTTCGGACTTTGAGCCTGCCTGGTCACCGGATGGGAAACAGATTGCTTTCACGTCTGTGCGAGAGGGGTTTCGGCAGATTTATTCGTTGGATGTCAATTCGCTTGCGGTCACCCTCCTCACCAATACAACCAATATGATCGAGAGTAGTCAGCCCGCCTGGTCACCGGATGGAGCGAAGATTGCATATATGGTGAAGCGCGTGGGTACTTATCAAGTCTGGGCAATGACCAATACAGGTCAGGAAGCTGTCCAGCTTGCACACAGTGGGCAGAACTTATGGGACTTTCTGCCCGCCTGGTCGGCAGATGGAACGACGATTTATTTTAATCAAAGGCGGCAGGGTCCATTCCGTCCGTGGCTCATGAAAGTGAACTATGAAGATCTCAGCCAGGAGCCTAAGCGTTTGAATTTCATTACTCCGATTGAAGATGTGTCGTTTTCTCCAGATGGGTTGTGGTTGGTCTTTGAGGGTATGGATCCGGGAGGGAACAGAGATATCTATTTCATGACCGTTGCAGGAAGCGGCCGCACCCGTCTCACGAACGATCCAAAAATTGATTTTGATCCTGCCTGGCGGCCGCTACAAAAGCCATAGAATTCCCGCGTTTTTTATGAGCTTTTTGAGGTGGCTCAGCACTGGCAGCAGGTTGATGCCCTTCATTCACGATCCATAGATCCTTCGTACATCCTTCATTGCGAAAAAAACTCCATTTCTCTCCAGAAAAATCCCTCACCAGGCATCCACACCTCCCGGCACGGAGCAAGTTGAGCCATCGTCTGGTTCTTCGCCTCTTCCCTGCACTTTGAGAGGGCATCATACCCCTAAAGGAGCCACATTGCCCTTAATTACAGGAATGATTGGCTTTTTCTTACACTCCTCTTATTGACGTCCCTCTTTTGCACATGATATTATTATTTACTATTGAATAGCACTCTCAAATTGAGAGTGCTAACTGTGTGGTTGAGAGACATGTCCGAATTATCTGAACGCCAGAAAACCCTTCTGCTATTGATCATACGTGACTATATTGAAACTGCTCAACCGGTTGGCTCGAAGCGGCTGGCCGAGCATTACCGTATGAATCTTTCCTCGGCAACGATCCGCAATGAGATGGCTGCCCTGACAGAACTGGGCTATCTGCGCCAGCCTCACACCTCGGCAGGGCGCGTCCCCACGGAGGAAGGCTATCGTTACTTTGTCAGCCAGATGATGAACCAGGCCGAGTTACCTGAGTCGGTGCAAGCCACGATCTCGCACCAGTTTTATCAATCCCGTGCTGATATCGATCAATGGATGACCCTGGCAGCTTCCATCCTTGCGCATCAGTCACAGGGCGTTTCAGTCGTTACTGCGCCGCATACCGATAAAGCGAAATATAAGCACGTTGAATTGATCTCCACGCAGGGACGCCAGGTCTTGATGGTACTCGTAATGGTAGGAGGCGAAGTAAGCCAGCAGATCCTAACGCTGGCAGAACCTGTTTCACAGGAACGACTGAGCCAAACGGCCTCACGCCTCAATCGATTGTTGGCTGGACTGGCCGTGGACGCGATCTCTTCCCTTCCAGCACGCTCTGACGCGCTTGATCAGGATATCTCGACCCTTATCATTCAGGAGATGCGCCGTACCGCCGACCGCGTCTCCGGCGATATTTATACCGATGGCTTGACCAACGTCTTATCTGAACCTGAGTTTGCCGAATCTGACGAGGCCCGCCGTGCCTTGAAACTCTTCGGCGAGCGTTCCACCTTGCAAGATTTGATCGCTCGGACCATGCTCAACAGCAGCGTTGGCGGGTTACAGGTTCTCATCGGCGGTGAAGGCGGATGGGAAGAACTGCGTCAGTGTTCGATGGTGATTGCACGCTATGGCGTGCCAGGTCTGGCGACCGGGACATTGGGTGTGCTTGGACCGATGCGAATGTCTTATGCGAAGACCATCCCTACGGTACGATACGTTGCCGGATTATTGAGTGATCTGGTCAATGACACCATTGCTGGTGAATGAGCGAGAATTGGAACCGCTGAATCGGAATTGTATGCCTGTTCATTCCTAAATTCCGGGTCCCAATTCTTGAATTTCGAATAATGAGAGTGAAAGTATGGCTGAAAAAAATAAACACGACCCTGAGGAAGAACTTGATGAGACCCAGGCCGAAGCTGTTGCAACCTCTGAAAATGTTGATCAGTTATCGGCTGAAATCGAGGCGCTGAAAAAGAAACTGGAAGCTGCCGAAGCCAGGACCTCTGAATACAAGGACAGTTGGTTGCGGGCGCAGGCTGAATTCCAAAACTATAAGAAACGCCTTGACCGGGATAATGAGCTGATGTATGTCTCGATGAAAGGCGATATTATCAAGAAGGTTTTGCCGATCCTTGATGACCTTGAGCGGGCACTGCAAAACCGCCGCCCGGAGGATCCATGGGCGAATGGCATCGAACTCGTCGTACGCAAATTTCAAAATATTTTGGAGAGCGAAGGCGTGAAACGAATAGAAGCGGTGGGCGCGGAATTTGATCCGAACTTCCATGAGGCAATCTCCCATGAACCTGCTGATGGTGTACAAAGCGGACATGTGATCGGAGTTGTCCAAAATGGATATATGCTCGGCGAGCGCGTGATCCGGCCTGCGATGGTAAGAGTAGCGCAGTAATGAAGTGTCAGGTCCCATGTGTCAGGTATCAAGTTGCCTGTCCATGGTTTACCTGACACGTGATATTTGACACTGGAGAACTTAAATTATGGCAAAAATCATTGGAATTGATCTTGGTACCACCAATTCTGTCGCCGCGGTAATGCAAGGCGGCGAACCCATCGTCATCCCTTCTGCTGAAGGGGAACGACTTGTTCCTTCAGTGGTGGCGGTGAACAAAAATCATGAGCGTCTGGTCGGGCGAGTGGCCCGCAACCAGGCGATTACCAATCCGACGAACACGGTTTTTTCGATCAAGCGTTTCATGGGGCGCAAGGCTGATGACCCGGAGGTAGAGCGCACTCGAAAGCGTGTGCCCTATGTCGTGAATGAAGCGCCGAATGGCGATGTGCGTGTGCAGCTCGACGAAAAGGATTATTCACCGCCCGAAGTTTCAGCGATGATTCTCGCAAAGATCAAACGCGACGCCGAAGCCTATCTCGGCGAAACGATCACACAAGCGGTCATTACGGTGCCTGCCTATTTCAACGATGCACAGCGCAACGCCACCAAAGATGCGGGCAAGATTGCGGGTCTCGAAGTCCTGCGCATTATCAATGAGCCAACCGCTTCTTCCCTGGCCTATGGACTTGATAAAAAGAAAAATGAAGTAATTGCCGTCTATGATCTGGGCGGCGGTACATTCGATATTTCCATTTTGGATGTGGGCGAGGGCGTTTTCCAGGTCCGTGCGACGAGTGGCGATACTTTCCTCGGCGGTGACGACTTCGACGTGCGGGTGATGGATTACCTGATCGAACAATTCAAAAAGGATAATAGCATTGATCTGCATAATGACCGTCAGGCGTTGCAGCGGTTAAAAGAGGCGGCCGAAAAGGCCAAGATCGAACTTTCCACAACGATGCAGACTGAAATCAATTTGCCTTATTTGACTGCGGATGCCAGTGGCCCCAAACACCTGGTGATGACAATGACCCGCGCCAAACTCGAACAGTTGACCGCCGACCTTGTTGACCGGACGATTGCTCCCCTTAAACAAGCCTTGTCTGATGCTGGTTTGACTGCCGGCGACATTAACGAGGTGGTGATGGTAGGCGGGATGACGCGTATGCCTGCCGTGCAGGATCGGGTCCGGGCTTTTTTCGGGAAGGAACCTCATAAAGGCGTGAATCCTGATGAAGTGGTCGCGATCGGGGCAGCAATTCAAGCCGGGGTGCTTGGCGGAGAGGTGAAGGATATACTCCTGTTGGATGTGACGCCTCTCTCGCTCTCAATTGAGACATTGGGCGGTGTTGCCACAAGGCAAATCGAGCGCAATACAACGATCCCAACTCGCCGCAGCCAGGTCTTCTCTACTGCGAGCGATAGTCAGACGCAAGTAGAAATTCACGTTCTGCAAGGCGAACGCCCGATGGCAGTGGATAACAAGTCACTGGGCAAATTTATCCTTGACGGGATCCCGCCTGCGCCGCGTGGAATGCCACAGATTGAAGTAACGTTTGATATCGACGCGAATGGTATCCTAAAAGTCACGGCCCAGGATAAAGCGACCGGGCGTTCACAACACATCACGATCACGGCCTCTTCCGGTCTTTCTGAAGCTGAGGTTGAGAAGATGCGCAAGGACGCTGAGGCACATGCAGAGGAAGACCGCAAGCGCAGAGAACTCATCGAGGTGCGCAATAACGCAGATAATACAGTCTATGCGGCTGAAAAGGCTTTGAGAGAATTTGGCGATAAAGTGCCTGCCGATACCCGATCCGAGGTTGAGTCGAAAGTTGCTGCAGTTAAGAAGGCGGCCGAAGGCGAAGATGTTGAGGCGATTAAATCTGCAACCGAGTCCTTAGGGCAGTCCATTCAAAAGATTGGAGCAGCTGTTTATCAGCAACCAAATGCCCCTGCGAGCGAAGCGGGCGGAGCCGATCCGAATCCAAATCCAGAAGCAGGGCCCGATGTGGTGGAAGGTGAAGTAAAGGAATGAAGACCCGAGAGTAGAGAATAGAGACTGGTCTCTATTCTCTACTCTCTATTCTCCTGCAATTATGAGCAATCGCGATTACTACGAAGTCCTGGGCGTCGGACGGAACGCGAGCAACGATGAGATCAAAGCTTCGTTCCGGAAACTCGCGCGCCAGTATCACCCAGATGTCAATAAAGATGGTGATGCTGAGGAAAAATTCAAAGAGATCAACGAAGCCTATGGTGTGCTTTCGGATGCGGAGAAGCGCGCCCGTTATGATCGCTTTGGCAAAGAGGGGCTTGGCAATATGGGCGGGTTCCACGATTACACCATGGATGGTGACTTTGCCGATATCTTCGAAGATCTGCTGAGAGGCTTTGGTTTCTCAACCGGACGGCGTTCACGCAAGGGACCACGCCGCGGACGCGACCTGCAGATGCAGGTCACGTTGACATTTGAGGAAGCCGTCTTTGGCGTTGAGAAAGAGGTCGAGTTCCAGCGTGAAGAGACTTGTTCGCGTTGTAACGGCACCGGTGCGGAACCCGGGACTTCTCCCGTGCGCTGCCCTACTTGCAATGGGCAGGGCGAAGTGCGCCAGGTACAACAGTCAATTTTTGGCCAAATCATGCAGACTGTCACTTGCCCCACCTGTAATGGGCGCGGCGAGACGATTTCATCACCCTGTAAAACCTGTCACGGCGGCGGGCTGGAGCGTAAGACGGTCAAGAAAAAAGTGCAAATCCCTGCCGGCGTGGATGGCGGGACTCAGATCCGCTTGGCAGGCGAGGGGGGACCGGGAGTCTACGGCGGACCAAATGGAAGCCTGTTCCTGCTCCTGGATATTCGACCGCATAAGTTCTTCAAGCGCCGCGAGAACGACATCGTTTTGAATCTTGATATCAATGTCGCTCAAGCCACACTGGGCGCGGACATCGATGTTCCCACGCTGGATGGGGATGAGAAATTGAAAATCCCTTCAGGGACACAGCCTGGAAAAGTCTTTCATATCAAGAATAAGGGTGTTCCTTATTTACGCCGCAATGGGCGTGGAGATCAGTTGGTGATTGTCAATGTGGCAGTGCCAACCAAACTCACGAAGGAACAGCGTGAATTGTTCGAGAAACTGGCTGAGAGTCTGGGCACAACGGTCAAACCGCAGGAAAAGGGATTTTTGGATTGGCTGAATGAGGCGCTGGGGGGGTAGTTGTTAGTTACCAGGGACCAGTAATCAGTGAGCGGATAAATGTCCGCTCGCTTGATTTAATGTCAATCAGGCATGAGGAACACATATTCGCTGCATCTTGTTGCCACTGGTGGATTCGTAGCGGATCCACAGAGATAGGTCCTGTTGATAAGAAGTCTCCGTTACTGCGATTGGGCATTTCGGGTGGACAACAGGAAAATATGATCATTCGTGACCATACTTAAGAGAATTGTCATTTGACGGTTCTCTTTTTTTGCGCTATTATTATGAATACTTGAGCAGTTATTCATATATTTACTATGTTATTGAAAGAACAAACTTCCTCTCACCTGGCTGACCTGTTCAGCGCCCTCAGCGACCCGACCCGCCTACGGATCATTTCCGTTTTACTCGATGGCGAGATGAATGTCGGCGACATTGCAGCTCAACTGGCAATGACTGAGTCTGCGGTTTCACATCAATTGCGTGGGCTGCGTCAGATGAAGCTGGTCCAGAGTCGCAAAAATGGGCGGCAGGTTTACTATGCACTTGACGATGACCACGTGGCGAAGCTCTATCGCTTAGGTCTTGACCACGTAGAACACGGTTAGGAAGATTCGTTAAAGAAAATATGGAACCTAAATCTTCACACACTCATTCTCATTTAAGGGAAGCCTCGAAGCAAACAACTGTTCGCCTTGCGCTATCACTTTTTCTCACGCTTGCCTTTGTGGTGATCGAAGCTGGAGCGGGGATATTTGCGAATAGCCTTGCGCTCCTCACCGATGCAGCGCATAACCTGACCGATGTCATTGCACTCGGTTTGACCTGGTTTGCCGTTCGCGTCACTGCCCAGCCTGCCAATGCCCAAAAGACATATGGCTATCACCGGGCAGGCATTCTGGTTGCACTCCTGAATTCGACAACACTGGTGTTGATTTCACTTGGGATTTTCTATGAAGCCTACCGGCGCTTCCTGAACCCGCCTGAAGTGCAATCGGGCATTCTTGTGGGCGTTGGCCTGATCGCAGTGGTTATCAACCTTGTCACGGCCTTGCTTGTACATCGCGGCAGTCAAAATGATCTTAATTTGCGTTCGGCATTCGTCCATTTGATGGGCGATGTCCTTTCCACGATTGGCGCAGTCATTGCGGGCGTTATTATTTATTTCACAAATGCCAATTGGCTCGATCCGCTGGTCAGTGTGCTGATCGGTTTTCTGATCCTTTATAATGCCTGGGGTATCTTGCGGGATGCGGTGGATATTTTGCTGGAGGCCACGCCGCGCGATATCGATATCAAAAGGATGGTTGACGACATTGTCCAGGTCAATGGTGTCCTGGGTATTCACGATATCCATGTTTGGAGTCTCACGCAGAGCTTGCGGACCATGTCCGCCCATATTCTGACCGACGATCTTCATATCAGCGCGGGCACAGAGATTCAGCGGCAGATCAGCGAGGTGGTCCTTCAGCACTATAATATTGCTCATGCAACGCTTCAATTAGAATGCGTGGATTGCTTTCCCGATTCGCTGTATTGTGATTTGAACGGTCATTTTCATGTGGACGATATCCAGCACTCGGCTCACCAGCCAGGCCGCTAATTGTCTCCGCTAAATAGACTTTTCATGCCCATATTTCAGGCTGTCATTATCGCTGCCCTCGGAGGGAATTTTGAGTCCTAATCATCCTCATCAGACCAAGAGAATATTGCTTAAAGTTTGGCGTGTGCTTCCCGCATGGCTGCAAGCTATATTGTCTCGTATCATCCGACCGTTGTTTCAGGTCTTTGCGGCCGCGGTTATCTTTGATCAGCATAAAAATATATTTCTCGTCAAGTCAACCTATCAACGGTTCCATCCCTGGGGCTTGCCGGGCGGCAGCCTGGAGTATGGTGAGCACCCGGAACAGGCAGTTCTGCGCGAGGTCTGGGAAGAGACCAGGTTGAATATTTGCATCGAAAGGCTCCTGCTGGTCAGTTCCTGGCTGCCTGACCGCGTGGGGCTATATTATCTCTGTAGAATTACTGACGGAACGTTTCTTCCCACGGAAGAAGTGTCTGAGTTTGCTTATTATTCAATCGACAGCCTTCCAGACATAAGCCCGCTGGATATTGACGTGATCAGGAAATTACATCAAATGGTGGAACATGAACTGGCTTGAGGTTTCACTCACGGTAAACGGCGAGCTTGCCGAAGCGGTTGCAGATGTGCTGGCGCGCTTTGCGTACAGCGGGGTCATGCTGGAGCAGGGAGTGAAATATACAGACGATGAAGATGCCGGCACACCGACCGGCCCCATCACTGTCCGCGCTTACCTGGAAATCGACGATCAGATCGAAGGGACCCGTCAGAAGCTTGAAGAGTCTCTTTATTATTTGGGCATGATCCAGCCTTTGCCCGCAGCTTCCTATAAACAGATCGCCGACCAAAACTGGATGGATGCCTGGAAACAGCACTATAAGCCGATTTTGATCGGTGAGCGCCTTGTCATTGTCCCGGCCTGGCTCGACTCGCCTGACCCGCAGCGGATTGCCATCAAGATCGATCCTGGCATGGCATTTGGAACCGGGACACACCCAACCACGCAGCTCTGCCTCGAACTCATCGAAGTCTTTTTCACCCAATCGAAAATCGTCAATCGAAAATCGTCAATCGAAAATCGTAATTGATGTCGGCTGTGGTTCCGGGATCCTTTCCATCGCGGCGCTCAAGTTGGGAGCCAGGTCTGCCCTCGGAGTAGATATTGACACCGATTCGATCCTCAATGCGCGCGAGAATGCAAACGCCAACTCCATTGGCGATGAATTGATTCTAGGCGTTGGTTCTGTACAGGAAATTCTGGCTGGCAAATTCCCTTTCGGCAAGGCCCCTCTCGTTGTTGCGAATATTCTTGCGCCTGTGATTATTCGTCTCTTTGATTCCGGTCTGGTGGAATTGGTAGAAGAGGATGGAGCGATTATCTTAAGTGGGATCCTGCAAGAGCAGGCACAAAATGTGATCGAAGCCGCGCAGGTAAAAGGGTTGAGGCTGAACGAACAGAAGCAGATCGGAGATTGGGTCGCACTGACTCTGAGACGCTAAATTCAAACATTCCCCATGATGTCCTATTTAAGTCATTATCGTGAAATGTTAGAATAGCGCCCATAATTTTATCAGTAGAGGAGAGTGCAAATGAAAAACAAGAGCAGAATTTTTTTGGCGATTGTCTGTCTGGCGCTGACCGCGTTGGCATGCCAGGCACTGTCAGGGACGGGTACGTCAAAAGCTCTTTTCAGTGATGATTTTTCGTCTTCGAACTCAAAATGGGGCACCGGCACAGATAAAGATAGTTCCATCGAATATGCAGATGAAGCCTTACAGATGATTGTTTACACCAAAAACTGGTTCGTGTGGAGCAAGCCAAATGATCAGGATTACCAGAACATTCATCTGGAAGCGACTGTTAAAAATAATGGCACCGATGCCACAACAGCTTTCGGCATCTTATGCAACAAGCAGAAATCGACCAGCAATTTCTATTACGTGGCGATCACACCCGCCGGGGAATATGCGATTGCCAAGGCGACTGATGGGCAAACTGACCTGTTTCTTACGAACAATGATCAGTGGGCAACTTCTGATGCGATCGCCAAGAACGCTGCTTCGTATCGGGTCGGCGCAGATTGTGGCAATGGCACTCTGACCCTGTATGTGGATGGACAGCAAATCGCTTCAGTCTCCGACACCACCTACACCAGTGGCAGCGTTGGTTTGCTCACGTGGAGCGGCGAAAACGCGACCACGACGAATGTGTCCTTTGATGATTTCTTGATACAAAAACTCCCATAGGATTGCACCCTTCAGATTTAGATCCTGCGTTCCATAAATGCGCAGGATTTTTTAATTCAATCATCGAAATTTTGTGCTATGATTCAATGAACATGGATCGCCGCCGACTCATCCTTTACTTGCTTTTGAATGTGTTCATTTCTGCCTGTGTGACTGGCACGATCCTGTTCTGGTATGACCGTAATTATCGATCCGTCAGTGTTTCTGCTGTTCAGCCTGCTGCATCATCCCTCAATCAAGGGGTCTCGGCTCCCCAGGCAACTCTGAATCCGCAAGCTAACATCCCGGTCGAGATTGTCAGCGTGATCGGTGCCGGAACCCTGGAGGCAGAATGGGTTGTGGTGAGCTATAGAGGCACGGATCCGATAAACCTGGCGAATTGGGAATTAAGGGATAGTAATCGCCACGTATTTGTCTTTCCTCAACTCATGCTTCATAAAGATGGAGCTGTGCAAATTCATACCGCTTCCGGGACAAATACTGTGATCGATTTATATTGGGGAGAAAGTGATCCCGTTTGGGAATCAGGAGAAGAAGCGCAGTTGTACGATCCAAGTGGAAACTTGCGTGCCTCATATAAGGTTCCGTAGGTACACTGCTGGTTGAGTAGCCCGTGTTCGCCGGGCATATCGAAACCAGCAATAACAAGTAGAAATGAAATTGGTGGTTTCGATACATTCCTCGCTCGCTCTCGGAATTACTCAATCACCGGTACATAATTAATATGTCACAAGCCCTCTACCGTAAATACCGGCCCAAAGTTTGGGATGAAGTCGTTGGACAGGACCATGTTGTCACGACTCTCAAGAATGCCATCGCGGCAGATCGGGTTGCGCATGCCTATCTCTTTGCGGGTTCGCGTGGGACGGGCAAAACAACCCTTGCTCGTCTTTTAGCCAAGGCTGTTAACTGTTTGAACCCTGACCCCGCAAAGCGGCCGGATAACGAGTGCGAAAACTGTAAAGCTGTCAATGAGAACCGCTTCCTTGACTTGATCGAGATCGATGCGGCCTCCAATACCAGCGTGGACGATGTCCGGGACTTGCGTGACAAGATCAACTTCTCCCCTTCGCAGGGGAAATACAAAATCTATATTATTGACGAAGTCCATATGCTTTCGACCGCGGCATTCAACGCATTGCTCAAAACGCTTGAAGAGCCCCCGCCGCATGCCATTTTTGTTTTAGCCACAACCGAAATTCATAAAATTCCGGCGACAGTTTTGTCACGCTGCCAGCGCCATGAGTTTCGACGTGTGCCTGTGGATGAGATCGTTAAGCAACTCAAACTCATTGCCAGGACGGAAAAAATCCAGGCAGATGATGACGCCTTGATCCAAATTGCCCGCCAATCTGGCGGCGGCATGCGGGATGCCATTTCCCTGCTCGATCAACTTTCCTCCTTCGGAGATCGGATCACGCTCGCCCTTGCCCAAACTGTGCTTGGTACTGCCACCAGCCAAACCGTGTTGGATATTATCTCGTCGGTCATGGATCACGATCCTGCACATGGGCTGGAGACCATTCATAAGGCTCTGGATGCCGGGGCGGACCCACGCTCACTTGCTCGCCAGATAGTCGAGTATCTACGCGGGCTGATGCTCATTCAGATGGGGAATGCCAATCAGGTCGAAGCCACGGCGGACGTCAAAAAACAAATGGGATCTCACGCGAAGTCCTTTTCAACCAGCGATGTCCTCCGTATGATGAAAGCTTTCAACAATGCGGCAACAGATCTGCGCGGCGGCTGGCAGCCCTCCCTGGGTTTGGAACTCGCTCTGGCAGAAGTTTTGGATGCGCCAAATCAGCCGGCTCAGATTCGTGCCATGCCGAGTCCACCACCGTCCCAAAATAAGTCTCAGACCATAGAACCTGCTCCCCCTGCGGAAGCTTCGCAGGATAAGCCTGCTCCCGCTCCCCAAAGAGAATCGCCTCGCAAGCCGGCCCAAAGCGGCGAGGTCCAAAAGGAAGAGGCGAACTCCGTAAGCAAAGACGAGCTACCAGCTGCGCGCCCGGCCGAGAAATCAGCTATCAGTGCCGCGGATGTGATCAAAGCCTGGAAGAATTTGGCGGCCTCCCTTCCGAAGTCACAGGCGAATCTTTCTGCCTTGTTGAATTCAGTTAAAATGATCGATGTGCAGGGTAAGACATTGATCCTGGGTTTGGCCAGTGATGTACTCATTTCGAAGATTGACAAGCCCGATCAGATCGAATTGATCCAAAAGCTGATCAGGGATGAATTCGGTGTGGATATGAATATCCGCTGTGTGGTGACGAGTGCGAAGGGTAAAATCCCGCCGAACGTGCCGCAGGATGGCATGGTGGCAACCGCCATCCAGCATGGCGGGCAGATTGTGGATATGTAGTGAAGTACATTGGGTGATTCGTGCTTGGTAATGGAGGTTTGATTATGGCAACGAATGAAAAAGATGAAAGTAAAAAGAGAAGAAGTGATATAAAGCCAGAGTTTATTATTCATCCTGTTCCTCAAGGATCTTCAAAAAAGATCAGCGAGGCACAAATGATCCAGCTCAATGTGATCGAGAAAACAAACTTCAATTTCTTTGATGGCAGGAAAATTGTCGGATTATTAAAGGAAAACCATAAGATGTGGCGTGCAGTTTTGATGCCATTGGATCTGATCTCGCTGCGCGATATGGAAGATGGGACATGGCATGCGGATACGCTTTATATTTATCCCGAGGACGGTTATCAATTTCAACTGGAAGAATTGGTGAGGGAACAATTCAATGCCGATGAAGTTGATTGGATTGGCGGCTCGAGTGCAGTGGATATGTTGGGAACAACCGAAGTTGGGCATATATCTCAGGTGATTTTGTCTGCCTGGTGGGATTGAATTTGTGCTGGGAGCGGTTTAAGAGCGAAGATTTTTATGGCAGGCATGGAAAGGTTTACGCAAAAGGCCAGGCGTGTGCTTAGTTTCGCACACCAGCAAGCTGAGCGGGCTCACCATAATACGATAGGGCCCGAACATCTTTTGCTTGGATTGATGGAGGAGGAAGGCGGCGTGGCGGGTCGCGTTCTGCGTGAACTTGGCATGACCGTTGATGGCATGCGTGAAGTAGTTTTCAGGGTCTCCAGTGCTTCTCCTGATTTCGATCCTAACCGAGTTGAGCTTGGCACTCAAACGCAGCAGGTCCTTGAAAATGCGGTCGATGAAGCTCGTCGCCTGGGACATCACTATATTGGGACCGAACATATTTTATTGGGTCTGCTACGGGTGGATAGCACTGCGCTAAAGGTCTTACAGGAACTTGGCACCGATGCGGAACAGATCCGCCGTCAAACTCGGCGCGTGTTGAACGAATCCGCTTCTCGGCCGGTGGTCCAGGCGGGACCGGCTCAGATTTATACCTGGTATGGCTCCAACACCGAGCTAAGAGATACTGTTACAAAATTTATTGAAAAGATCGGTTTCAAATCAGTGTTTTTGGAGGATGAGACCAGTAACGCTGCTACTGTTAGCCAAAGACTCGATCGGATGATTTCTGGAATCAGATTTGCGATTATCCTGGTCTCTTCCGATGATCTGGGTTTTGGCCAGGATCATATTATGGATGAGGCTTTGATCTCAGGACAAAACTCTATATACCAATCAGGTTATTTTCATGCTAAACTGGGAGCCAACCGTGTTTGCATCTTATGCGAAGAAAACCTTCATAGCAAAGCGAGAATGCTCTTTGACGCCCTGGGCATTGGTTATCTTGTCGTAGATCAAAGCCGCGAGTGGATGCTGAAGCTGGTGAGCAAAATGGTGCTGGCCGGATTAAATGTGGATTTTGGAAAGATTGCCTAACTCTTGCTTAAGAGTTAGCGGCCCAATGATGGATAGGTATGAATAAGAGCGATATTCGAAATTTGATCCCTATAGCGAATATCCAATATCGATGATCGAGGTGTTTTATGGCGAAAGGATTTAACAAAGGTCCACAAATGGGCGGTGGGGGAATGATGGCACAATTACAAAAAATGCAGCAGCAGTTGGCCGAAGCTCAGGAAAAGCTGGCTGAGGAAACGGTCACTGCCACGGCTGGTGGCGGTGCGATCAAAGTGGTTATGACAGGCGATCAGAAATGCCGGTCTGTGGAGATCAATCCTGACCTGCTGAAAGAGGCGGATGCCGAAATGCTGCAGGACTTAGTCTTATCCGCTGTGAATATGGCGCTCGATCAATCCCGCGAGCTTCAGCAGAAGTTGATGGGACCGCTGGCAGGTGGGCTGCCGTTCTAGTAGCCAAGGAGTACACACGTATACAGGTAAACAAGCCGCCTGTGTACCTGCTTACTTGTCTACTTGTTTACTTAACCATGCTATTACCCGAATCCATTCAATCCCTGATTAACGCTTTGGAGCGTTTGCCCGGCATTGGCCCCAAATCAGCTTCCCGGCTGGCGTTCTACTTCCTGCGTGCGACCGAGGACGTCGCCCAGGACCTGGCGTCTGCGTTGGCAAACCTGAAAGCCAATACTGCCTTTTGCCAGGAGTGTTTCAACATTACCGAAGCAGGTCGCGAACGGTGTGAAATCTGCGAGTCCTCTCAACGTGATGGCAGTCTGGTCTGTGTTGTGGAAGAGGCCCTGGATGTTCTGGCCCTGGAGCGGACAGCCGGTTACCAGGGGAAATATCATGTTTTGCAGGGAGTCTTATCTCCGATCGAAGGAATCGAACCGGATGATTTGAAGATCAAACAATTGATCGCGCGCGTTACAAAAGGTGAGATCAAGGAAGTCATTCTTGCTACCAATCCAAGCATGGAAGGCGACGCCACCGCGTTGTATCTGCGTGGACAACTGGAGCCATTGGGTGTAAAGGTCACACGCCTGGCGCGCGGTCTGCCGGTCGGCGGTGATCTGGAGTACGCCGATCAAAACACTTTGCTAAGAGCCCTATCGGGCAGACAAGAGATGTTTTAATAAAATCGCCCCAGAACGGGGCGATTGTTTTTATGGCGTGAGCAGTTCTCTCAATACATCCTCAAGAGGCGGAGTTTCCATGGCATCTTTGAAACCCGCCATGCGATGATAGACTTCCGCAGCCGATTCATGAAACCCAGCTGGCAGATCAGCCGCTCGCAGCGTTTCGGCGATCTCTCTCATTTCGCCTTCAAAACGCCAGGCTTTGGCAGTGACGCGCTTCACCCTTCGATTGACCTGCTCTGAGAAACCCTGGTCCTCCCTATCCCATTGCCGGTAGAGCTCCTCACGTACCCCAAGCGACTCGGCGGTTGCGAGAATCGCAGAGAGCAGAGCAGTGGTTCCTTTGGTATAAGCCGCGTAGCACATTTTCAAAGCCGAGGCTTTGCCGATCTCATCTCCGATGATTTGTGTTTCGAGGGGGCCATTTGAAAACAGGGACGCGATGCTATTTGCATGCATACCTGATAGATACAACCATGTCTCGTTCGACGTCCATGCGGGTCCACCGATAATGCCTCCATCGACAAAGCGAATACGCCTCTCCTCCAGCCTCTGGGCGATTTTGAGCGTGCGCTGAGGCGAAATCGCATTGGCATCCAAATAGGTACCTTGAAACCCTGCCTCGCTCACAGAGCTGGCAACTTCTTCTGCTGAGTGGGGAGGACAGACACTGATGATCGTTTCACAAGTCCGGCAAAATTGAAACAATGAATCGATCTCTCTAAGATGATATTGCTCTGCACGCGCCCGGGTCTTAGGGCTGCGTTGCTCCGACATCCAATAAACCTGATGTCCACTGTTGAGCGCAGAGGCGGCGATGGAAATTCCCATTTCGCCCGGATTTAATATACCGAGATTACTCATGGTTACTCCTTAACGCTAATCAGTATAGCATCTTAAAATGTTACATAAAGAATTTCGAGAGTGCCTAAGGCCAAGCCTTATTCCTATTACCCCGCTATGATTCCTGATCCTTCCTGCTTCTCAAAGCGAGAGAGCCTCGAAAGATGACTACAGGATGAGTACAGGATCAGTACAGGATTACTACAGGATTGTCGATGAGATTGTGGGGGAGATGAATGAAAGGAAAGGGACAAGCTGCCTGCAAGGGTTAAGAGGCGTGCGGCAGACCCGATCCGCATTGTTAAGACGTTAGGGAGTTCATTATGTTCCGTAGCCCGCCTGGTAAGCGCTGCCAGAGGGAATAGAAACGTACGTGAGCGATCGGAAGCGAAATGGAAGCGGCAAGTTGATGAAAGTGATTGAAGAATATTTTAAGGATTATCATAATCATCTTTTATGAAATGTTAATGATTTATGTGGTATGATGGCGCAGTTCTCAAAAAGAGTGCTGTGAACAAGCAAGCGGATAAGTGGATATTTAGAAAATAGAAGCGATTTTTTAAGGTTAATTGTCTGATAACCTCTTGACAGAATAAGCTAAATACATATAATAGTCATTCGCCAGTACATTTCCAGATCTCGTCCCCTGACAGATCATTGAAAACTGAGAAGTCTCTAGTCAGAGACACAAGCCTGTGGGCAAGCATTGAGCGTGCCGAAGGGTTGCAGTCTGACGAGCCGATGTCGAAAGACAAATGACATCGGTGTTTTCGTCTGTTGGTTTCTTGACAGGCCAAGGCGGCTCGTGTAAAATGCAGCCCGCTTTGTAACCAGAACTTTAACAACTGAATAGTGATAGGAAGCAACAATCTTTGTCGATCCAGTAAAAACCCGTAAATTACACTCGCAAGAGTGAAAAAATTTATGTGGAGAGTTTGATCCTGGCTCAGGATGAACGCTGGCGGCGTGCCTAATACATGCAAGTCGAACGAGGTGCTTTTGTAGCAATACGAGAGTATCCTAGTGGCGAACGGGTGAGTAACGCGTTGGTGACCTGCCCCAAAGTGTGGGATAACAGTCCGAAAGGATTGCTAATACCGCATGTGGTCATTGGATTTAGAAACTGATGACTAAAGGAGTAATTCGCTTTGGGAGGGACCTGCGTCCCATCAGCTAGTTGGTAAGGTAACGGCTTACCAAGGCGACGACGGGTAGGGGACCTGAGAGGGTGGCCCCCCACAATGGAACTGAAACACGGTCCATACACCTACGGGTGGCAGCAGTAGGGAATATTGCATAATGGGCGCAAGCCTGATGCAGCAACGCCGCGTGTGCGATGAAGGCCTTCGGGTCGTAAAGCACTTTTCTGGGAGATGAGAAAGGACAGTATCCCAGGAATAAGTCTCGGCTAACTACGTGCCAGCAGCCGCGGTAAAACGTAGGAGGCGAGCGTTATC
>DATGYJ010000434.1:0-9941 GCA_035298105.1 Anaerolineales bacterium
TCTGGAGCCTATTCGAATGACTAAACTACGACTCTTACTAGCTGACAATAATAACGATTACCGGGAATCTCTAAGGCAGCTCTTAGAAATGGAAGGGTTCTTGGTCACCGCTGTTGATTCGGTACCAGGGGCATTCGAAAAACTAGAGACGATGAATTGGGATCTGGTCCTAGTAGACCTACGCCTGAGCAATGATAATGACCACCAGGATACAAGCGGTTGTGCTGTCGTCATAAACGCAGATCAGAGAGAGATTCCCTGCATCGTGATCACAGCCTTCCCTACCGTTGATGCTGCGCGCCTAACTCTGCGCTCTCTGACACCAAACGCCACCGCGGTTGATTTTGTTCCAAAAGCCCAAGGTCCCGAGGCTGTCTTGAAATCAATTCGCAGCGTGTTTGGCATCACACTGCTGCACATTTCCGATCTTCACCCGAAGGTGCCAGCGTCCGGGGAAGTGCCATATGACCAAGAAGAGGCGTACTCCCAGTTTCTGGGAGACGTGCTCAATCAACCGGGCTTAGGTTTGAACCCCCTCCGAACCGTCCTGGTAAGCGGAGATATTTCATATCGGAACCAGGATGAAAGCTTCGAATGGGCTAAGCACTATCTGATAGATCTCTCTGACAAACTTTGCATACCCAAGCATCAATTCATCATGACACCTGGAAACCACGATATTAACCGCTTGAATGCACAACAAACTGCGGACTCACTACATTCGATGACGACCAACAATGTAACGTGGTTTTCCAAGTACGACAAATACCTGAACTTTACACAGCACTTCTACGGTGAACCCGCCTTTACACCTGAGAGGTTATACCGCCTTTTTACATTCGATAATCAAGTAGCAATTGTAGCTTTCAACTCATGTTTGGTGGAAGGTGATTCGAAATGGAAGTGCTCGGTCTGTGCTGCCACGACCGGCAAGGAACATTACTGCGGCTGGATTGACAGACACCAGGTCTTGCAAGCTAGCATTGAGTTGAATGCGATGAAATGGCCTGGTCTGCGCATCGGCATGTTTCACCACCATGTTGTTTCGGAAGATTATGACCCGCCTCACGATTCTTGCCAGGGAGATCACCTTTGGCCCTATCACGATACGGAGCACTGGCTGAAATTTATACTCTCCGGGGAGGGTTTCCACATACTGCTACACGGACACAGACATAAAACGGAACTCAAGCAGCCGCAGACCATAGGCTCGGATGCACCGATCAACCTCGGTTCAGGAGCATTCTGGCCGGTGAATAATGATAAACAAGAGACAGCCAATTACCTTCTCTTGCAATTCTCACCCATGGCTGAAAAATCCCGTGTGATTATGAGAAAATACTTCCCTACTAGTGAGAATCGACGTGGATATTGGGGAGCCGACAACTCTATACGTCCAGATGGCCTCATTCGGCTCCCCGGGATCCGTGTGCCTACTGCTCACGCAGATTGAATGGCACAGAATCAGGAAGAGGACAACTATGAACCAAACGTATCAGAAACGGGTACTATTGGCAGATAACAGCGAGGACTATCGTCGCTCCCTTAAAGGTCTTCTCGAGCTTGAGAACTATGCGGTGGAAATTGCGGCATCCGTGAAGGAAGCTAAGGATCTTTTGGATACTGGCGATTTCGATCTCGTCTTGATCGATCTTCGATTAACGGATGATGATGCAAGCTATGATGTTAGTGGCTTCGAGGTGGCCAAGACAGCTGCGAAATTATCAGTGCCGTGCATATTTATCAGTGCCTTTGCGACCATGGATTATCAACGCTTCGCTTTGCAGTCGAGAGAGGCAGGCCCTTTGGCATTAGATTTCATCGAAAAAAAATATGGTCCCCAGGCGGTTTTAGACGCGCTAAGAATTGTCTTTAGCCGGCCGGTTACAGCACCGATCTTGGAATCACCGCCTGACTTAAGTATCGATATTGAGCATGGGCTAGTGCGGATCAAGGGTGAAGTCTTGGATTTGCCCCCATACCAATATGCTTTGCTTGCGTATCTTTATCAAAAACAAGGTGCTGTGGCTACTCCTCAAGAGTTGATCAAAGCAATCTACGATGAGGACTTAACGCCAAAGGATGCGAGTACAGATCGCCGCCTAGAACGTCTAGTTGATCGCTTACGTGAAAAAATCGAAAAGGATCCGCCGAATCCCCAGTTCCTGGTTAAAGTCTATGCCCGTGGCTACAGGCTGGCGATTGACAACTGATCTTTACATTGCCTTGGCTAGATAATCTTCCTTACTGGGCGTATTCCAAACGTTTTGACCCCGCGTTGTGCACATACTTTGTACACACGGGATTTTCTTGCTTTGTTAAAAGATGAGAACTAAATGAAATCTGAATCGTAGTGGGGAAATCAGAAACAGATCGGGGACGCGATGGGTGTATCTTCATAATTCATGGAATGTTACTATCTTGGCAGAGAAAGGAGATGCCTCTATGAACAACCAAAGAAATACATCCATCTTGCCCTCCACAACCAGTTACTTGCTCCAGCAAATGTTGCTCATATCTAATCGTTCTATGGTCATTGATCGAAGGATCGTAAAACGGCTGAGCTTGGTGAAATCCATTTCTGCTAGAACCGGTGTCGTCATCCCATCTCTGGGGATTGCGCCTCTTTTCGAGGAGGTCAAGCTCATCACTCAGACCAGGCCGAACTGGGCATTTTACAACGTCCAACACGATCCACTTTGGCAAAGGGGCCACTTTCCTATTCCGCGAAAGCATTTACATCGTCTCAATCAACTCTACCGCAATGGCATAGAGTTTGATGCTCTGTACATCGCTCACGAACTGCCTCCCGAATTCGATTCTGAAACCGATCACCTTGAATTGAGTCTGATTGAGCCAGAGCCTCCACAGAAGTCAATCCGCCTTGCTCAAGGATTCGGGGTTGTTAGCGATGGTATTGTCGCTACCTACGGTGCGGTAATAAGAAAGCCTGTTCGAGGACTAGCTGCTATAAGTAAGATCGGTGCAAAAATACTATTGGATCCGATTTTGATGGGCGCACTCGTTCCTCCTGGGGTCAATCCAGAAGAAGGAGTGCAGGCTGCTTGGTTTCTGTTGGCAGCATGGAGATGGTAACTATGCAAAGGGTGACCTTCGGAAAATTTCTAGAAAACACATCCGTGTATGAGAGAGCGCCAATCCCGATTGATGCCGGCCTTCGTCGGGGGGTATGGTTGAGTCAAATGATTCTCTGCGCCTGCATGATCATCTACTGGGTCTTGCCAGAGGGAAATTACTTGAAGAATAGCCCTCTGTTTATGTGGACTAGCGGATGGCTATCGGGCACTTGGGATTTCACGGCAGATTACCGGCTGTTTCTGCTCTTTGTTTGTGGGCTAGTTGTTACGATTACATTGGGATTGATTATTCCAACCAAAATGTATCAGGCGGCTGAAATCAATTTGCATATTGCTCTTTTTGTTCCAGTGATCCTTGCCGTCGTGAATCTAGGCTTTGTTGTTGTCCTGTTGCTTCCCGTGATGGCCAATCTACTGGTGTGGTTTTTGTGTCTAATTCTTGGCATCGTGGTTTTAGCCATATTTACTGGAGTCCTTCTCAGAATGCTCGCTCGTTAGCTTTCGAACGAAAGGAGTTCTTATGCCCTGGACCACACGTGAACACTGGTATTGGGGATTCGTTTTGCCGGGTCGCTTCCCTCTCCTATTGCTTTCGGTGGGCGTTCCATTCGCCTTCACGCCATGGATCTGGGGTTTGCCTGTGGCACTATTGCTGATCATCCCGAGCTTGGTTGGGATAGCTGGAGCCTTGTTCCGGTGGCGGGCGTTTTTCCTTTCCTTCCTGCCGGGTGGAAAGACGCTCGTGGAACGGAACGGACCCGTCATTATTGCTGAGCGCCGCATCAGTCTTACAATGGTGGGAAGCATGACCTTTGAGCAGACGATGATGGGACGTATCCTCGATTATGGCACTCTCACGGTTGGGGCAATGGGGGGGCCCTATCAATGGGAAAACTTGGGACATTTTCGGACTTTGCGGAGGATCATTGAAAGTCAAGGCGAGTGGATGCCTCCAACAGGGAATGCTTTATTCAGACTGCTTGGCAGGTGGATTCGACAAGCTACTCTATGGGTAAACCACGCGCGACAATATCTGCTGCAGATCATCGATAGTGTAAAGTTTGAAATCCAGATGATCGGTGAATATCTGAAAACACCTAGCTATCAACGATTTATAGAATTCGCGCAAGAACTGCTCTTCACCAAAAATTATCGCCGCTTTGAGAGCTCCTTTGGCGTTGCAAACGCCTATAGCGTCCATTTCACAAGCGATGAGATTAGGATTTACCAACAAATCTTGAAAACACGCCACATAATCGTTTCAGATTTTCAAGGTCGAACATACCTTCACAAACGAATCCATACAATCCAAGATCTTCGGAAGCATGTACCAATATCGTGGTTTCGAAAGGCGGTTAGGTCTGTTCAGTGAAATAGATAGTATTCTGTTTTAACGAGAGGTTATTGCAATATATTCGCAATTTATATTCAGAAAGTCAAATTTCCTCCTAGACTATCTAGTAACAAGTTTGCGCGTGAAAAACAATTGCATATGGAGGTCACATGAGAGTGCTAATTGATATGGATGGGGTACTTGCAGATTTTGAAACTGGATTTCTATTCCATTGGAGACAAATATACCCCGACAAACCTTATATTCCGCTCGATCAGCGAGATACTTTCTTTATCGTTGATCAATATCCTGCAGAGTACCGTGAGCTGATTCTGCAAATATTCCTCACACCAGGATTCTTCAAATCATTACCGGAAATGTGCGGGGCACATAAGGCATTAACTGATATGAGCACAGCGGGAGTCGAATTGTTTATCTGCACAAGTACATTTCCGGAATATCAGAATTGTGTTTTGGAAAAATATGAGTGGGTCGATGAGCATTTAGGCATGGATTGGGCCAAGCGAATGATCATGACGCCAGATAAAACAATTATTGATGCTGATTACCTTATTGATGATATGCCGAAAATCAGAGGATTAGGTGTACCTCGCTGGCAGCATATTGTGTATGATCATGCCAAGAACCGAATGGAGAATACAAAAAAGAGACTTACGTGGCAGAACTGGAAAGAAGTAATGTTATCAGAAGAGAGGTTTCGGAAGATCTATGGACAACGCGTTTGATTCATGTCTATATAGAATTAAGTAAAATTTGCTTCTATTCTGGAGCACCCGACGAGCGGGAGTCTGAACGTTTTTGAGCAGTTTTCTCGCTGATGCTTTAAGTTGGCGGTATCTCATCGGGAATGGTATTGAACTTCCAAATGTACATAGACACGACCTCCGCTTACAGGTTATTATCCACCGGGCTGCCTCTCATGTGAGCAGTATGAATATCCTCATCTGTCTGAGCCAAATAGCGCCTCAGCACCTGCAAATCTGAATGACCCATCAATTTTGCAGGGAAAAAACATCCACGCCGTTGCGGAGCATAATCAGAGCAAAGGCACGCCGAAAATCATGGGGAGTGGGGATCTGTTCTAATTCAGCAAGCTGCGCACGTCTTCTCAACAAACCTCGCAGAGCTGTATACGTTATTCTTTCACCGTATACAGAAACCTAAAGAGCAGAGTTTGTGTCATGCCGGAACCGAAAATAGGCACGGATCACTCGGAGGGTTTTTCTCCCAAGAAATACCATGCGCGGCTTGCGACCTTCTCCCCGGCGAATTACGACAGCTCCCGTTGTCAGCTCAACATCTTCAAGATTGAGGTTCAAGAACTCTTGAGCTCGTGCTCCGGTATCCAACAATCCTAATACCATCGCTTTATCCCTGGCTCCTGAAAAACTATGCTTGCAGGTTGCCACCAAGGCATTGACATCTTCCAACGAAATAGGATCCAGCAATTCATTTGGTACCTTAGGTGCTTTCACTTTGTGGATTGGATTTTTACAATCCATCGGCATAATTTCTTCCTGCCCAATCCACAAAAGTAGAGTCCGCAGCGCTCGGAAACAGACATGAACGCCACCCGGATGGTGTGTTTCACCCAGCTCAAGCAAATAACGACGAAGCATATCAGGCGTGAGTTGGCCGACCTGCGTCACCTCCTGGCTTTCACAAAACTTCGCGAAGTATCTCAACTTCTTTTTGTAGATCTGGACTGTCTCAATGGAAAGGCCCTGTGCCTTACGATCAACCAAGAAGGATTCGATCAGAAGAGGCAAATAATCCATCTGAGAAAAGTTGATAGTCCCCTGGTCTTCGATTTTTAGAGTACACATGCAAACCTCCTGTTTTGGAGACCCCATATATAGCAAATGGCGGTCTCTTTTGGGGTGAGACCACCATATACAGGGGTATTGCACGTATCGTTTTAGTGCCGAGGGCGAGATTTGAACTCGCGACCAAGGGCTTATGAGTCCCCTGCTCTACCACTGAGCTACCTCGGCGTAGCGGCTGGACGCCACTACAGCCCCGCACGTGATTTGCCCACCTGCACTGCGTGCCGGCGCAAGTGTAGCAAATCAGGCAGGTGTGGCGGGGGAGCGCCGCAATATTACTATGGGATAATATGTTTGTCAACGTAGTGATCTTGCCCCAACAGATGGGCATTGATCAGCGGCAATTGGTTTTAGATTGTAACTGTGAGGAGCCCTATTTTATACGCAGACTCTAACGGCTTATTTTCCTTTCTTTTCTTTCTTCCCCCAGGCATAAATACTTTCGGTTGGGATGCTCAGGCTGTAATGCTTCTTTTTGATCGTAGGGGAAGTTGCATCCGATAACACCAAACAATTATCAACTAGTTCTTCAAAGGTCCCATCCACAATGATTCCTGCCAGGACGATAGAAATCTTATCGCCTTTTTTGAGAGCATTTAGATACTTGCCAAGCTCTGACTCCATTTCGGCCTCCTTTGGTCTACTGTACAACAATTCACAATTCTACCTCTTTCTCAGCTTTATTCTTGAAAAGAGTTCGTTAACGTGATTAGTCTGGCTGGTTTTTGTCTTCCTGGGATTCTTCACTCCGCTCACACCGTCCCGGCGCCCTTTCGGGAGAATGACATCACCCTTTATAATGGGGAAAGGAGGCTGCGTGGATATGAAAATCCTTGTCGTTAACAGAGATTTGGTAGAACGCACGGTCATCCAGCAAGTATTACAACATAACGGTCATGAAATCCTTTCGGCGGAAGATACCGAATCCGCCATGCAACGCCTCCAGGAGGAGGGTATACGCTTCGTCATCGCGGACCGTGTCACCACGGATATTGATGAAAAAGAATTTGTAAAACGGGTACGTAGCGCCAAACCGCCCTATTATATTTACATCATTGTGATCTCTGCCAAGGTCCAGGAAACAGACCTCGAGCCGCCGCGCACCGGCGCAGACGATTACCTGCAGAAACCGATCGTTCCCATCGAGATCAAGTCACGTGTGCATATTGGTGAACGCATCCTGAGCCTGGGCGACAGTCTGGTGGATGCTAAAGACACCCTGGATCGGGTGGCAATGTACGACACGCTCACGAGCGCCCTGAACCAGAGAGCCTTTCTGATCTTCGCGCGCGGTGAGCTTGAACGTGCCCGCCGTGGGCAAACTCCACTGAGCTTAATCGCCCTGGATATTGACAATTTCAAGTCAATTAACGAGAAATATGGGGAGAATATTGGGAATGATGTATTAACGGTGATCGCCAAGTCGATCCGTGAGAAAAGCCGGCCGTATGATGGAATGAGCCGTTATGAAGCGGATCTGTTCCTGCTCATCCTTCCGGATGTCATCGGGCACGACGCTGAAAAGATTGCCAACCGCATCCTCAAAGATATCCTCAATACAAATATTTCACTGCTGGATGGCAGAAGACTTACCATCACGATTAGCGCGGGAATTGTTTCCTCCATGCGGATTACGGCCTCTACCGAGATGGATATGCTGATCCAACAGGCAAATGAAGCAGTGGCTCATGCCAAGCGTGAAGGCGGAAATCGGTCACATACGCTTTTTGTTTAGAAATTCACTTTAGGCAAAACTCAGCCCCCGATTGCTCGGAAAAAGAGCTCCACCAGGAACAGTGCGACGATCCCCGCCAGGATCGTGATCAGGGTATTTTTGCTAAACCAGGCGACGGCAATTGCAGCCAGGCCGGCCAGTAAACGGGTATTACCCAACGATACATTCAACGCTCCGTCGCGCAGGAACAATTCCGGAAAGATGATGGCGGATAACACGGCCGGCGGGACGTAATGGAGCGCCCTGCGCATCGTCTCTGGAACTCGGAGCCTGCCGAACAAGTAAATGAGCGAGAACCGCATTCCAAACGTAATCAAGCCACCCAGCAGCATCACGATCCAGATGTTCATAGCACCCCCTTTGGGGGTAGTGCCCTCCCGGGGGTCTTTTTTCCCTCCAGGAACGTGCCAACGATAATCCCAACGACCGCCGCCAGGATCAAGCCAAGTTTGTAAGGCAGTGAGAAAGCGACCAATGCGACAATCCCTGCCGATAGTGCCGCGGCAATCGCAGGCTGGTTCTTCAGCGTGGGCACAACCATTGCAATAAAAGTCAAGGGCAGTGCGAAGTCAAGTGACCACGATTCTGGGATGGCGGTGCCAAGGAAAATTCCCAACGCAGTACTGATCTGCCAGGTACACCAAAGCATGAGCCCTGCCCCAAGTAAAAACCAGTGCGCATACGGCGTGCTCCCTTCTTTCTCATAATGAATGATCGTCGGGGCATAGGCCTCATCGGTGAGGAGATAACTCAACAGCGTCTTCCAGCGGATTGAAAGCGGCGCAACATACGGAGCGAGTGAGGCGGAATATAACATATGCCTCAAATTGACGACTGCAATCGTCAACACGATCACCAATCCCGGCGTTGCTTCATGCAGCAGTTGCGTAGTGACAAATTGCGCTGAGCCTGCAAATACAATGGACGACATCATCTGTGCGGCCGATGTGGATAATCCGGAGGTAAGCGCCAGCGCGCCGTAGATCATGCCGAAGGGAAAAACACCAATCAGAAGCGGGATTTCGGCTCGAACGCCCGCCCAAAAGTTTTTGGATTGTTCGCTCATAATCTCCTGAATTTTCGCGCTCCCGAAGAGACAGTGACACGTATAGTGCTCGCAGTGACGTCCGGTGCTTGAGAGGCAGGCCGCGAGGCGCAGATCATCTTGAAATTCAAGATTTTCACAAAGCTCATCCTTTGTCTACCTTCCACTGAGGACGAGATTAGATATACGTTACGGTCCGCGGTTCTGTATTTGGGCCGTGGATCCCAGAGGCCCATGATAATTATAACGACTACACAAAGAGAGTAGAAAAGGCAATTTTAATTCCCCTCGTTGAAGAGTTAATTCCCAGGGTAGAGCCTCATGAAATCAAATTGCAGTCCCACCCCAGATGCAAGGTGACAGGCATTGGAGTGACTGTCACTCGATTCAAGGCAATGGGTGCCAGCGCAATGACAGGATCAGGGCAATGACTGCTACAAACACGGCAAAGGCTGTAAAGAAAACACTGATCTCGATGGTCTCACGGGTCGCAATGACATAGGTAGGGAGGTTCTGAAAGACATCCTGGAGCTGGCTTGCACTCGTAGCGGCGTAATACTTGCCACCCGTCAGATCTGCGATCTGCTTCAAGGTATCTTCGTCAAGCTCTCTGCGGAAGCCACCGCCTCCACCCAAACCATTGCCACCGCCAAATTGCTGTCCAAAGCCGCCACCAAATGGCTCATCATTTTGGAACTGATCCTGGCAGTTCATGGGCGAGCTATTGTGTAGTGTTCCGAAGCCGATGGTATAGACGCGCACGCCTCGTTCCACGGCCTGTTGAGCAGCAGTCAAAGGAAGGGGTCCTGCATTGCTCGCTCCATCCGTCAACAGCACAATGATATGAGGAGCATATTCTGCCGGAGCTTTTGACGGATTCGAT
>DATGYJ010000435.1:0-16915 GCA_035298105.1 Anaerolineales bacterium
ATAAGTCCTGCACCCCCTGCACCAACCACCACCACTTCAAACTGATGAACATTTGCCATAAACTCTCCTAATAACCACAAAGGACACGAAAGACACCAAGGATTTAAGTTGATGGGTTTGGATGCCTCGAGACCCTGGGTAACGATTAAGATTTAAACGACGATACGTCTGAGCCCGTCTTTCAGATGAGGTATATTGAAGTTGATGAGCAGGCCAAGCCGGATGTTGCTCAAACGAAGATAGGTAATCAACTGTGCATCATAAACTGGATTCATCTTTTCAGCAGACTTAAGTTCAGCAATGCGCATTTTTCGACTAGTATATCAATTTGTTTAGAGTATTTACGAAGTCCAAATCACATAAACGCCGATGATACTCATCGCGATTGTCATTGCGATACTGATCCAACGGACCGTCAGACGCCCGCGCGGGGTGACAATGTAATCATCCGCGATCACGACCAATCCATGCACGCCATGGGCGGTAGCCACCAGCAGTAGCGCGCTGGCAGTCAACCTCCAGAAAGGCGTTGCCCACGGCGTAGTGTCCTGGATATTCGTATTCTGCACATGGGTGACATTGGGCATGAAGCCCCAACGCAACACATCTGCAAAACTCATCTGGTTGCGTGCGCCCATGATCAGCGCGCCAATGATCGCGATCAGGATCAATCCATAGATCGCCAGCGCGGAGAGACGTGTAAAAAGCCACATGAACATCTCAAAGTTGAGCCCGCGCTTTGATAGAGGTAAAGTTCTTGATTTCGCAGCTGCCATACTAGCCTCCCGCGCTCCTGATGATCACGAAGGTGACAATCGCAAATAGGGGCAGGAAGACTGCCCATTCTACCCAGATGGCCTCACGCTCATAGACAAGTAGTTTGGGAAATAAATCGACGATCGTGATGCGTAAGCCGTTGATGGCATGGAAAAGCACACAGAAGAAGATAAAGATCTGGAACAGCCAATTTTCGTAAAACGCGTTGAGGGAAACCCCAACCTTGCCGCCCAGGAACCCGGCCAGGATATGCATGGTAATGAAAATTGCCATCCCCAGCCCGCCAATGCGATGTAGGATAAAAGTCAGCATTGGACCCTGACCTCTATATCGCAGGCCCGTAGCCAGGCTGACATTTCTTTTCAGGCCCATCTATGCCTCCTTGAAAAAATATTTACCAACTATGAGCGTTGCATCTGCCAGACCGAAAAGCAGGTACGCCGATGATGATTTTGCCTGAGATATCTCATGAATACAGTGGAAAGCACTGCCCTAACCGAGAGAAGGTGACAATACTCATGGGTTATTGGTTTCAGATTTCCTGTAATAAAGAGTGGATTGACCTTTATAATCCAATACCGTATCGGCAAACGTGTTCTTATTTTACCGCTTGTCCCACGCATGTGGAACATGCGTAAGTAAACTTGTGAGTTATTTTGCAGGTCAAATCCTAAACTTCAAGTTTACATATGCATGGCAGGCGGGCGGCACTTTGTAATCCAAATAATTTGTCATTGCGAGTCCTGGAGTGCAAGCTGTCCTCGCACGAACATCAAAGCGCATTGGAGGTGCACATGTCCGAACCCATCAGCAGGCGGGAATTCATCAAAGGAGTCAGCGCGGTCGTCGGCGGGTTGATCACGGCGGTGATCGGTCTTCCTACGGTTTTCTATCTCATCGATCCGGCCCTGAAAGGGGGCGCCAAAGAGGGCTGGATTCCCGTGGGGAAGCTGGAAGACATGCCCATTGGCAAGCCGACCCCATTCTCATTCACACGCGTGCAGGTCAACGGCTGGGAGCGGACTGCGACCAGCCACGGCGGATTTGTGATCCGCAAATCGGAAGTTCCCAATGATTTACTCATTCTCAACAGCCGGTGTACGCATCTGGCCTGTACTGTGAATTGGTCTGAGGCCGACAAAGTTTACCTTTGTCCCTGCCACGACGGGAAGTTTGGCCAGCAAGGCGAAGTGCTGTCTGGTCCTCCACCTCGACCACTCGACCGCTACACGGAATTCCGCGTCAGCGATGAAGGTGTGCTCGAGATCTTTTACAAGGAAGGCTAAGCCATGTGGAAAAACGTCTTTGATTGGTTGGATGAACGGCTTGGCTTGAACGATATTTACAAAAACCTGCTCGACCGCCCGGAACCAAAGGGCACCTGGTGGAATACCCTCGGTTCGGCGAGTCTGTTCCTTTTTATTCTTCAGGGCGTCACCGGGATTTTCCTGACAGTTTACTATACTCCCTCCCCCGATCACGCTTATGACTCTGTTCAGTACATCATGGAGGGGGTCAGCTTTGGATGGCTGATCCGCGGCATCCATCATTGGGGGGCATCGCTGATGGTGATCCTTGTCTTCATTCACCTGCTGCGTGTGTTCGTGACCGCCTCCTATAAATACCCGCGTGAGATGACCTGGCTGGTCGGCATTGGCTTGTTGCTTGCCACGCTTGGCATGGGGTTCACCGGTTATTTGCTCCCCTGGAACCAGCGGGCCTACTGGGCGACTACCGTCGGCACTCAGATCGCGGGAAGCCCTCCAATTATCGGCAGCTTCATCCTCAAAGCCTTGCGCGGCGGACCTGAATTGAGCGCCCTCACGTTACAACGTTTTTTTGCTGCGCATATCTGGATGCTCCCCGCTGCCCTGGCAGGCTTGATCGGTGTCCATCTGTATCTGATCATCAAGCACGGCGAATCTCATTTCCCAACAAAAGAAGACTAGCATCGCGCTGAGCGGAACGAAGTGAAGACGAAGCGCATTTGAAAGAGCTCTTCGACTTCGGACTTCGCCCTCCCCTCAGGGAGTCATTATGAACGACGAAACCAAAAAGAAAATCAATAAACGTTATCAACAGGAACTGCAGCGCGGCGAGTTGTTTTGGCCCGATAGTATCTTCAAAGATTTGATCGTGTCGTTGGGCATTTTTGTTATTCTTATTTTGCTCGCCACGTTTATCGGTGTTGCACCCGAACCCAAGGCTGACCCTGCTGACACTTCCTACATTCCGCGTCCTGAATGGTACTTCCTGTTCCTCTTCAAGTTCCTGGCGCTCTACGGGCAGATCCCTGTCATTGGCAAGATTGAATGGCTGGCGACGGTCCTGACCCCGGGTATTGGTATTGCCATTTTGACTCTTCTCCCCTTACTGGATAAGTCTCCTTATCGATATTATTCACGCCGCATCTTTGCCCTCACCGTGATGGGCACGGTCGTCCTGGACATCGTGCTGCTGACCGTTATGGCAAGTTTGCCCGTCGCCCCCAACACAGCGGAACTAGCTGTCTCCACGACGCTGCAAGCCATTGGTGGACTATGGATCCCTGCTGCAGTGTTAGCACTCCTGGTGCTGATGTATCTCCTCCGGCGTGAGGCGTACCACGAGTCCACCCGGCGAAGTCTGCCGGTCTGGATCACGGTAGCAGGCTCTCTGGCCATGGTTGCGATGACCGTCTTCGTCAGCGCGCGCGCCGCAGCTTATCCCAAGCCGGAAGAAGCGCAGGTTGCTACTACGCTGGTCGATCAGATCTTCGCGGGGCAGGATTTATACTCCGTCAATTGCACGGAATGTCATGGCGATGATGGCAAGGTGGAAAAGATCCAGGGTGTGGAAGGGCTCGAAGGTAAGGAGATTTCACCGATCAACGGACACGACGTGCTATATACATTGGACGATGCCGCCTTGAGTGAAGTGATCGCATACGGACGCCCGAACGCGGGTATGACGCCATTCGGCAAAGCCTATGGAGGCGAACTTTCGAAGAGTGAGATCGATCATATCGTAACGTTCATGCGTTACACCTGGGATGACCGTTTTGAACTCCCTGCGGAGGCATTGAAGCCTTTATACCCGCCCCTGGCTGAGGGTGAAGTGCCTTCCTATGATGTTCACATCCAGCCGATTGTGCAGCGTTATTGTGTGGCTTGTCATCGCGCGGGCAAGGAGAACAACAATTACCTGATGACTTCATATGATGAGATACTTACCACCGGTGACAACAAGGCGCAGGACATTATCCCCGGCGATGAGAACGGCTATCTTCTGCAGGTGATCCAGGGACATGCCATCCCCGATCCCAAAGATTCGGGCAAAGATCTGATCCGCGCCATGCCGCCGAATGGACACCTCAAGCCAGATGTGATTGACGCCTTCATCCGCTGGATCATGAACGGTATGCCGAAGACTGCGGAAGATGCCGCGAAGTTATTTGTCCCGCCAAGTGGGACGCCGACTGTGACTCCAACCCCAACGCCGTAAATCAAGGCGTTCCAGGCCGCATCGAGAGATGCGGCTTTTTTCTTAAGCAAACGATTAGAGAATTGTGTAGAGAGTAAAGAAAGCTTTTCCAGCCTTATCCATTGCTGTAGATCGACTCAGGAGAAAAGAAAATGAAGAAGACCTTTCCAATTGGTATCATGCTGGTTATGTTCTTGGTCACTGCTTGTGGGAGTACAACTCCAACGGTCACGCAAGCGCCTGCGCAACCCCCGGCGTCCGAAGCCCCTTCCCAGCCTGGCGCCACACAGGCACCTGCCGGTTCCGGAAGTGGAACGCAGGTAAATGTCACGTTGGCAGACAACACGATCGACTCTTCGATGACAACATTTCAGGTCGGCGTCCCGTATGCGTTTGTGATCACGAATACCGGTCGTCACGCTCATAACTTCAATATCAATCCGCCTGTCTCTATTGCAGGCAGTCTGGACGCGGCTTTGAATGACGCTCTCTTGTCGGTGCCTCAGGATCAACTTGGAATTGGTCAAAGTGCGAAAGTGGATTTCACCTTCCCTGCTTCCGCGGCGGGACAGTTAATGGAATTTTCCTGCCTGATCAGGCGGCATTATGAGGATGGGATGCATATCGATATTACCGTGACAAAGTGAGCAAATGAGCAAATCAGCAAATGAGCAAGCAAGGAGCAAATGGACCAGGAAGCAATGGCTGAATAATGCTTACAGTTCCTTGCTCGTCACATTGCCTGCCAGATCCCAGGCCTCGACCCTTACTCTTCCCTCAGTCGCGGTCTCGTATTCCCACAAGCCAAACTCACCCCTGATCGCCTCACCCTGTTCCACGATCCCGCCCTCCTCATCCAAAATGCTGATCATTACCCTGATCACTTGCACGTTGTCGGTCGCCTCCACCCGGATGCAACCCGCCTGTCGCTGAATCCCATGGATCACCGGCGGGTTGAACCAATCAGAGAGCGCCCAATTATACGGACTTTTGACCGTGCCTTTGGCCAGTTCAGCATAAATTGGGTGTTGCTTAGCTGCAGTGCGCGCATACGCCACGGCTTTCTGGAAGCGACTCTGGTGATCCTTTTGTCCCTGACTGAATTTGCGATGATCGAAGTCATACTTCCCGCTTGCCCACGTTTCTCCATTGGGCATCTCACGATATATCATATTCCCAATCGCTCCGCTTAAGCCTCGGATCATTGGGTGTTTCTTTACTTTTGCCATGCTGTCTCCTTGGGTCTCCCTTGCTCTTGCGTATAAGGTGGCTATATGGTGGCTATATGGTGCCTATGTTCTCCGTGCACTAGACGTCCGCTCATGCTCCGAGGTTCCCGGGAGGGTTGCAGGTTCTGTTTCCCTTTGCCGTCAGGCAATGTCCCTGGTAAATACAAAACCCCTCTCTCGTTTCTGAAAGAGGGGTTTGCTAATAACGAACAGCTACCGCGAATCGCTTCTATTCCATATGGTTGATTATTGCATTCGCGAATTCAGAGCATTTCACTTCGGTGGCATGATCCATCAGGCGGGCAAAGTCATACGTGACTGTCTTGGCTGCGACCGCGCCTTCCATGCCTTTGACGATCAAATCGGCAACTTCCGTCCAGCCCATATAACGGAACATCATCTCGCCGGAGAGAATGACCGAGCCGGGGTTGACCTTATCCAGGTCTGCATATTTCGGTGCGGTGCCATGCGTCGCTTCGAAGATCGCATGACCGGTGACATAGTTGATGTTCGCGCCCGGAGCAATGCCGATCCCGCCGACCTGGGCGGCGAGCGCATCGGAAAGATAATCGCCGTTCAAATTCAGCGTGGCGATCACATCATAATCGCGCGGGCGGATCAACACAAATTGCAGGGTCACATCCGCGATCGAATCTTTGATCAGCAATTTGCTCTTCCATTTGCCGTCGCCGTGTGTATCCCACAACTTCAGGGCTGCTTCCACTTCAGCTTTGATATCGCCCTGCTGGGCAGGCGACATCATCTCGAAACCAGGGTCGATCATCCGGGCGTTCTCTTCGAGAGAGAGATTCGGGTTCTTTTCCTTGTTACCTAAAATCCAGCTCTCGCGCTCGGTTACGATATCATTGCGGAACTCACGTTTGGCAACGGTGTAGCCCCAGTCCTTGAACGCGCCTTCGGTGAACTTCATAATGTTGCCCTTATGGACAAGGTTCACGCTCTTGCGCTTGTTCTTCAATGCCCAGGTAATGGCCGCGCTCACCAGGCGCTCTGTGCCTTCCACGGAGACCGGCTTGATACCAATCCCGCTTGTATCAGGAAAGCGCATCTTGGCGTATTCCTTGGGGAACGCTTCAAGGAAGAGCTCTTTGAACTTCTTATTGTCTTCCGTTCCATATTGGAACTCAATCCCTGTATAGATATCTTCCGTGTTCTCTCGGAAGATGACCATATCTACGTACTCGGGGTGCTTGACCGGGGAAGGCACCCCGGTATAGTAGCGTACGGGGCGCTGGCAGACATACAGATCCAGGATCTTGCGCAGAGCAACGTTCAAGGAGCGAATACCGCCTCCGATCGGAGTCGTGAGCGGTCCTTTGATCCCGACTAAAAATTCCTTGAAGGCTTCGGTCGTTTCCTCAGGAAGCCAGCTCTGGGATAACTTGAATGATTTTTCACCGGCATACACTTCCATCCAATGGACTTTGCGTTTGCCGCCATAGGCTTTCTCCACTGCTGCATCAAACACACGCACCGCGGCGCGCCAAATATCTCGGCCGGTGCCATCGCCTTCTACAAATGGGATGATTGGATTATCGGGAACTTGCAGCTTTCCAGCTTGAATGGAAATCTTTGCCCCGCTCTCAGGAACCTTGACATTTGTGTAAGCCATAGAGGACTCCTCGCGAAATTGATGGGCGGGATTATAACATTTGCATATCGGAGATTTCGAGTGATGATTGTCATGACAAAACTTACTCTCGATCAAAGCCCCCATAAGTAAAAAATCAGCGGAAATATCGATCCGCTTCTTTCTGCGATTTAACACATCGCTATTGAACTACATTTTCATTCCCCGTTGACTGCGGGCAGTCAGCTTTATTTGGATTTATCTTGCAGCTGGTCGAATTCGTGCTGCTTGCCATTGATCCACATAAAGAATACGGCAGCGAATATCGCCAGAACAGCAGAAAGGATCGTGTCCATGACTTGAACTCCACTATGTACCAGAGATACTTTCTTTGAGTCCGATGAAGCGTTTTGTTTCAACAGGAGGGGTGAGATTCTAGTGTTCATAAGGCTAGTATACTCGCAAAAGGTTAACATTCTAAGAAGAAGAAGTTAACGTTTTTGACAGTATTTTAGTCATATTTATCCCCTTTTGATGCTCTCAGGGAGCAAGAATCCTGCCTTTAGGATCCCCCGCCCTTGACAATGGGCTGGCTCTGCGTAGAATCACGCCGAAATGACCAACTACCGTTTCTTTGGGATCCTTCAACCAGGCCCGCGACCTGCCACATTACTGTTCCCATTTTCTGCCCCGTCCATTAAGAGAGCCGCCAGCGGCTCTCTTTTTTTGCCTTCATCTCTCCTTCGCGTTGAGCGAAGTCGAAGCGAGGTGAGGGAGAAATCCTGATACCTGGAAGCTGACACATGATACGACTCCCTGGCCTGATCGACCCGCACGTCCATTTCCGTGAACCTGGCGCTACCTACAAAGAAGACTGGGATAGCGGCACGTCCGCTGCGTTAGCCGGTGGATTCACCCTGGTACTGGCGATGCCCAACACCAGGCCCCCGATCTTTGATGCTGAGACGCTCGAACTCGCTCTGACTGCTGCAAAGCAAAAGGCACACTGTGACTATGCCCAGTACCTGGGCGCAGGACCCGGGAACGCTGAGATTGCTGCCTCACTTGCTGATCAAGCCGCTGCCCTCAAAATGTACCTGGACATGACATTCGGCCAACTCCGCCTCGATGACATGACGCTCTGGAGGCCGCATTTCGAAAAATACCCCACACAATATCCCATCGTGACACACAGTGAGAGCAGAAGTATGGCTGCGGCGATTTTATTTTCTGTCATTTACAATCGACCTGTCCATATCGCCCACATTTCTCTGAAAGAGGAAGTTCTGCTTATCAAAGCCGCCAAGGAAAAAGGATTGAAGGTTACGTGTGAGGTCTGCCCGCACCATCTGTTTCTGACGGAAGATGGTGTTCCCCTATCCCCTGACCCCTCTCTGCCTGAAGGACTAAGGGTTAAGGGCAAAGGGGGACGTATCGAGGTAAGACCAAAGCTCGCCACAAAGGAAGACGCTGAGGCTCTCTGGGCAAACCTGGAGGTGATCGATTGCTTTGCTACCGACCATGCGCCTCATACTCTGGAGGAAAAAGACTCAGAGAATCCGCCGCCTGGCTTTCCGGGGTTGGAGACGGCGCTGCCGCTATTGCTCACGGCAGTAGATGATCGGCGATTGACGATGGACGATGTCCTTTCCAGGATGTATACGAATCCGAAAAAGATATTCAGTCTCCCCGACCAACCTGAAACCTGGATCGAGGTGGATGAGCAGGCCGAGTATGAAATCAGAGCCTCCGAGCAATTCACCCGCTGTGGCTGGACGCCCTTCGAAGGCTGGAAGGTAAAAGGCAAAGTGCGAAAAGTCGTATTGCGTGGTAAAACAGCATTCGAAGATGGGAAAGTATTAGTGAAGCCTGGATATGGACAGAATATAAGAAAGTAGGAAAAATGGAAAATTTTACAGACGTCAAACTTGAAATCTTTGTCCCTCAGGAATATGCATTGAAAATTCGCGATGAACTGGCAAAGATTGGCGTCGGACGGATTGGAAATTACGATTACTGCGTCGCCATGTATCCTGTGCAGGGATATTATCGGCCACTGCCGGGAGCGGATCCGTTCGAGGGGAAAATCGAAAAGATCAGTGAAGCCAAAGAATATAAGATTGAAGTCAATTGCAAGCGCGAGTTGGTGAACGAGGCCATCACAGTGATAAGGAGAGTTCACCCGTATGAAGAACCTCTGGTGAACGTGATACCGCTTGCGAATCACCTCTTCGAAATGAAGAGTATGTCAGGGCAGTGAAAGCAAATATTGGTTTCATCTCTCAGGCCTTATTGGCGGCGTTGTTCTTCGGCGCCAGCGCTCCCGTTTCAAAATTATTATTGGGAGACGTGCCACCCATTCTTATGGCAGCCTTGTTGTATCTTGGAAGTGGGACAGGGATTTCACTCATCAAGCTTTTTCAAAGGATCACATCGAATCAAAAAGAGGCAGGGATCAAGACGCCCGATGTGAAATGGCTGGCGGGTGCGATCATCTCAGGCGGGATCCTTGCACCGATCATTCTCATGATCAGTTTGAAGAATACACCCGCTTCCACAGCTTCGTTACTGCTCAACTTCGAAGGAGTAGGGACGACCCTGATTGCAATGTTCTTTTTCCGAGAGTCCATCAGCCGCCGTGCGCTCGCGGCGATCTTTGCGATTACGCTGGCGAGTATTTTCCTCTCCACCAATTTCCAGGGCGGCTTTGGCTTCTCGCCCGGCGCGTTGGGCATTCTGCTGGCCTGCGTGCTCTGGGGCGTGGATAACAACTTCACACGCAACATTTCCGCCAAGGATCCGCTGACCATTGTTGCATGGAAAGGACTGGTCGCGGGCACCTTCTCCCTTCTGCTGGGGTTTTGGCTCGGTCAGCAGGCTCCAAAGTTGGGGACCATCCTGAGCATCCTTCTGCTCGGTTTTATCTCCTATGGACTCAGCACCATGCTTTTCATCTACTCCATGCGTGGACTAGGTGCCGCCCGTACCAGCGCATTGTATGGCACGGCTCCACTGGCAGGCGTGCTGCTCTCCATCCTTATTTTCAAAGATCCAATCACTTTGTTGTTTGGGATTGCCGCAGTATTGATGATCGCAGGCGCGCTGCTGCTGGCAAATGAAGAGCACGCCCATTTTCACATCCATATGCCGGTTGTGCATGAACATATTCATCGCCATACTGACGATTTCCATGCTCATAGTGAGGACCAGGCGTCTCATTCCCATGAGCACGAGCATCCGCGCACCGAGCATGAGCATGGGCATATGCCTGATATCCATCACCGGCATGAGGATGAATGAACGCTAGCAGAGAAAGGTAATAACGGGAATCGTGAATTGTTCAAGCATGGAACAAACCCCGCTGCCGAATTACGAATCCCGAATATCAAATAACGAGTATCGAGTAATGAATATCTAATTCCGAAGGAGAGTAACGAATGCCTACTAATTACACAAGTCCTTATTTACCGTTTGGAGACCAGCGCACGGCGCCCTGGTATGGCAAGGACATTATTTCTGTCAAGCAGTTTGGCCGCAATGACCTGGAGTATATCTTCGGCGTCGCACATGAGATGCGCGGCATGGTGGAGCGTGTTGGAACATTTGACTTGCTGAAAGGCAAAATCCTGGCGAACTTATTCTACGAGCCTTCAACCCGCACTTCGTCGTCTTTTACCGCCGCCATGGAACGACTGGGCGGATCGGTTATCCCGATCAATGAGGTGAGATACTCGTCTGTGTCTAAGGGGGAAAGCCTGCCCGATACGGTCCGGACGCTCGAATGTTACGCGGATGTGATTGTGCTTCGCCATCCTGAAACAGGCTCGGCAGCGATTGCAGCAAAGGCAGCGAAGAAGCCTGTCATCAATGCAGGTGATGGCGTGGGCGAGCACCCCACGCAGGCATTGCTCGATACCTTCACGATCTTTGAAGAACTCGGCGCGGGTCAGGTCGATGGCATGACTGTGACGATGCTCGGCGACCTCAAATACGGGCGGACGGTCCATTCCCTGGCGCGCCTGCTATCACTGTTCAATGTCAAGATCAATTATGTCTCCCCTGAAATTTTGCGGTTGCCCAAAGAAGTGCTGGATGAGGTCGCGGCAAAGGGCATCCCGCAAGCAGAGTTTGGCTCACTGGAAGAGGTCCTGCCTAAAACCGATGTGCTGTATGTCACGCGCGTGCAGAAGGAGCGTTTCGAAGACCCGGCCGATTATGAAAAGGTCAAGGGTGCCTATGTGATCGATCCTGCGATCATGAAAGCTGCCAAGCAGGATATGATTGTCATGCATCCACTCCCGCGCGTCGGCGAGATCAGTGTAGACTTCGATGACGATCCCCGGGCAGCCTACTTCCGCCAGATGGAGTATGGGTTGTATGTAAGAATGGCCTTGCTGGCGATGGTGTTGGGTAAGGCGTAAAAGCGTTTCAGGTGTCAGGGTTCAGGTATCAGGCTTTACTGACACTTGACACCCGGCACCTGACACTGGAGACTTATGGAAACCTTTTTTACCTTCCTTGAAAAACGCGTGGACGATTGTTCCTCGCTCTTGTGCATTGGACTCGATCCGCATATTCCTGATTTGAAGGAACCTGCCGCCGCCTCTGCATTGGACTTTTGCCTGAACCTCGTGAAACAGACCGCCCGCTATGCCGCGGCATTCAAGCCGAACGCGGCGTTCTTCGAGGTCTTCGGCGCCGAGGGTTGGACCGTGCTCAAGCAGGTGATCGAAGCCATTAACGACGAGTCAAATCGATATGGCTCGCGCATCCCGATCATCCTGGATGCCAAGCGCGGGGATATTGCCTCGACTGCTGAAGCATATGCCAAATCCGCTTTCGAGAATCTCGGCGTGGACTGTATTACTCTAAATCCCTACCTGGGCAAAGACTCGATTGAGCCGTTCCTTGGATATCCGGAGAAGGGTGTGTTTTTATTGTGCAAAACAAGTAATGCAGGTGCAGGTGACTTGCAAGATCTATTAGTCCTCGACGCAGAAAGAGGAAAGATGAAAGGAGACGATCTCTTTCCCATTTCGTTTTTTGTTCCTTTGCATGTCAAGGTTGCGCAAATAGCCCAAACCTGGAATACGCGCAACAATATCGGCCTTGTCGTCGGTGCGACTCATCCGCAGATCATATCTAACATCCGCGCCTCTGTACCTGAGATGTGGTTTCTTGCTCCGGGCGTCGGCGCACAAGGCGGAGATCTGGAATTGGCATTGAAATCCGGTCTGCGCAAAGACGGCAAAGGCATGCTGATCAATGTCTCGCGCTCGATTGCACGGGCAGAAAAGCCGGGTCTCGCTGCTGCAGAATTACGCGATCAGATTTTGAATATTCAAAGAGATTTAAACCGCGAAGCACGCTAAGTAAAACCTTATAGAAACTTTGCGTTCTTCCTGGACTCCCTGGCACCGCCCGTGATTTGCCCACCTGCACTGCGTGCCGGCGCAAGTGTAGCAAATCAGGCAGTGTAGCGGTTCGAAGAGGAATAGCTCATGACAGAACTCGATACTTGTCTCACATCGCTCGCCAACGGCCTTCTCGAAGCTGGCTGTATCAAATTTGGCTCATTTACCCTCAAATCCGGGTTACAGTCGCCTATTTATATTGATTTACGGCGGATCATTTCATACCCAAAACTTCTGGCTGATATTGCGCAAGCCTATCTGCCTTTACTCTCCAATCTCGAATTCTCGCGCCTCGCGGGCCTGCCCTATGCCGCCATTCCGATTGCCACCGCGATCAGTCTCGCGGGAAACTACCCCATGATCTACCCGCGCAAGGAAGTCAAGACCTATGGCACGAAAGCTGAGATTGAAGGTGAATATCACCCGGGCGAGACGGTAGTTGTGATTGATGATCTCGCTACGACAGGTGGAAGCAAATTCGAAGCCATCGAGAAACTGACCGGTGCCGGTCTGGTTGTGAAAGATGTGGTTGTGTTGGTGGACCGCCAATCAGGTGCGAAAGAGTCCCTGGAGCAGGCAGGATATTCCATGCACGCGGTGTTGACGATCAGTCAATTGCTGGATTATTGGGAAGAGATGGAGAAGGTAGAGAAAGGTAAAATCGAAGCAACGAGAAAATTTTTCCTGGAGAATCATTGATAGAAATCGTTCCCTGTAAAGACCGTTTTGAAGAACTGATCCGGTTTGTGGCTCGTCTCAACCCTGATGGAGCGCACCATATTGGTTTCTTCGGCGAAAGCGAAGCTGATATTCGTGCTTCCCTGGCGGAAAGCCAGATACCGCCTGCCGATGCATTCACGCTGGCATATGAAGCGGATCGAGTGGTTGGCACCTTTGGTGTAGACGCAGATCCCGAGATCAGCCGGGCCTGGTTATTTGGTCCACTGATCGAACATGCAGACTGGCACATGATTGCGGAACAGCTCTATGCCTCTATTTTGCCACTCGTGCCTGTCAATATTCGTGATTACGATCTGTTTTGTGATGTGCAAAACGTTCATATTGACGAATTCGCTTTAAAGCACGGATTCCCGTTGACCTCTGAAAACGCGGTCTTGATCCTGGCTCGTGAAGATTATAGACCAATTGCCAAAAGGCAGACACAGATCATTCCCTACCAGGAAGCCTTCTTTGAGCATCTGGAGAAATTGCACAAAACGCTATTCCCCAATGCTTATTTCACTGCCCGGCAGATGGTTGAAAAAATTGATGAGCTGCATTGCCTGTTCCTCGCTGTTGAAGATGGAAACTTGTTTGGATACCATTTCGGCAAGATTGAGCCTGAATCGGAATCGAGCTATGTGGACTTTATCGGTACAGATGTCTCTGCTCGCCGGCGCGGCATTGGTGCCGACCTGCTGGCCAGCGGCCTGGATTGGATGCTGGCTGTACCCACAACACAAAAAGTACGCCTGACGGTTAACGCCAATAACGTCGCCGCTCGCCATTTATACGAAAAGTTTGGTTTTCTCACCGAGCGTATCATGCGAGGCTATCGAAAACAAATTGCTTGACGGTTGTAAAAAGGAGAGGGATAAAATTGAGGGGATCTGTTTATTCCTTCATAAATTAGGATTCCAAAATGGATAACCACGACACTATTAACCAATATGATTTAGTCGAAATTATCCAAGTCCCAGAGCAATATGAAGGCGTGGTCGATGTTGGTGATATTGGAGTTGTCGTCGAAAAATACGATGATGAAAACTTTGAGGTCGAGTGCCTTAAACCAGATGACTCTTGCAAGTGGCTGGTGCAGCTGAATATTCAATATATCAGGCTGAAAAGCAGGGACCCATTCAGCCGATGGGCGAAAAAGTCCCTGATTGAGAAGCCAATTCTACAAACAAGTATCATTTTGGGGACTGTCATCGGCGGGATATTTGGCGCATTGATCGGAGTCGGGCTTGGCGCGATTACGAGGAGTCTCAGCGCTATTCTCATTGGGCTGTTCATTGGTCTTGTACTCGGGATGGTTACAGGCGCTGTTACCGCGGCGTTGACCGTCAAAATAGCCGGCACAACGGGCGGTGTTGGCGTTGGGTTTTATACGGGTATGGTATTTGGCGGATTTCTCGGCATGGTTCTGGGCGCGTTGATCCCTACCTCCCTACGGCTAAGTGCCCATACAGAAGGCCTGCCCATGCTGGATGCGCTCATGCTGGGGCGCTTTGAAACGGCTATGTTGACGGGTTTCCTGCTTTCGACTTTAGGTACAATTGTGGGTGTCTGGATCGGTGGAAAAAATGAGGTTCCAAGAAATTTGAAAGAAAGGTATAGGCCGTGACCAAACAACAAACCTTCACAGCCGTGATCAAAAACGCAGATGGAGGCGGCGCCTTCATAGAAGTTCCGTTCGATGTGGAAAAGGAATTCGGCTCGAAGCGGCCCAAGATCAAGGCGCTGATCGAGGGAGTACCCTATCGTGGGATTTTGACACGGATGGGAACTGAGTGCCATATCTTAGGCGTTCGCAAAGAGATCCGTGAACAGACCGGCAAGACCTTTGGCGATGAAGTGACCGTGATCGTCGAGCCAGATACGCAGCCGCGGATCATCGAAGTCCCTGCTGATTTGAAAAAAGTACTCAAGATGGAGAAGGAAGCCAAAGCCTTTTTTGAGAAGCTGTCATATACCCACCAAAAGGAATATGTCACCTGGATCACTGAAGCAAAGAAGGATGAGACACGTCAGAACCGAATTGCGAGAATCATCGAGATGTTGAAGAAGGGCAAGAAGTCGTTGTAAGGCGGAATGCCATTCCGCCCTTGGAGAAGGAATTTTATGGAACTTAAGCCATACCTTGAACATCTTTACGATTACAACTACTGGGCGAATCATCGCTATCTGGCAGTTGCAGAGACTCTTAGCGAAGAACAACTCTTCCGCAAGCAGGGACATAGCTGGGATAATGTTCAGGCTGTGCTGGTTCACATGATGAGTTCTGAGCGCATGTGGCCTCAGCGCTGGAGAGGCGAGAAAGCCAGCTTTCTCGATCCGAAAGATTTTCCGACGCTTGGCTCTGTTCGTGACTACTGGGTGGAGATCGAGAAGAACATGCGTGCTTTTATCGCGGAACAGACTGAGCAATCCCTTTTACGCGCGATTACGTATACGAACCCAAAAGGTGAAACGTTCACTTTGCCATTATGGCAAATGATCGTCCAGCCGCCGAACCACAATACACATCATCGTGGCGAACTGGCGGCGATGTTCGCCTTGATGAATATCCCGCACCCTGAAGAGGAAATCGTGCAATATTTTTTGGTCAAGAGCGGACAAAGAAAAGAGTAACTGTGCAAGGCACCGCTGTAATGATCGCATTCAAAACAGGTGATTCATGAACTCTCATGCTCCAAAATGGATGGACTGGGCGCAGGAAATTTTTTCGCTAAGCCAATCAGGCCTCACGTATAGCGGGAATCCATACGATATAGAACGATATAAACGTTTGCAGGAGATCACAGCCGAGATCATTGCCAGCCAGTCGGAAATTCCGAAAGAAGTAGTCCTGGAAAGTTTTTCCATGCAGGCAGGTTATATCACGCCGAAAGTTGATGTCCGCGGCGCAGTCATTCACGACGGTAAAATCCTTCTTATCCAGGAAAGCGCAGATGGTCTGTGGGCAATGCCGGGAGGCTGGGCAGATCTCGGGAATTCACCGGCTTCTGTGGCTGAGCGTGAGGTATGGGAGGAAAGCGGTTTTCGAGTCAAAGCAGAGAAAGTGGTCGCGGTGATCGATGCAAACCGCATCGAACCCTTTGAGTTTTATCACGCTTACAAGATCATTTTTCTGTGTAAGCTTTTAGGTGGCGAACCGAGCCTCAGTCATGAAACCCTGGCTGTGGATTTCTTTGACCCGCATCACCTGCCTCCGCTATCCATCTATCGTACCAATGAAGACATGCTACAGGAAGTTTTTGCTCATGTAGAAAATCCCAACCGCGCGACGGCATTCGATTAATGTATCCTTTCTTTCGATCCCTGCTCTTCCGTCTTGATCCTGAACTTGCGCACCAACTCACTTTGCAACTGATGCGCGTTGGGGCCATTAAACCGATTTATTCGATCTTACGGCTTGTGTATTCCGCACCATCCAAACCAGTGGAGGCTTTTGGATTGACCTTCAGAAACCCGGTTGGGCTTGCCGCCGGTTATGACAAGGACGCCCTTGCAATTCGGGGACTCTCCGCTCTGGGCTTTGGCCACATCGAAGTGGGAACTGTCACACCCCGACCCCAGTCCGGAAACTCGCGCCCAAGGATTTTTCGCCTGCCAGAAGATGAAGCTGTGATCAATCGCATGGGCTTCCCCAGTCGCGGCTCGGAATTCGTCCAGAAGCAACTCAACCCATCTCTCAGAGAAGATCTGATTGAAAGATA
>DATGYJ010000436.1:0-1959 GCA_035298105.1 Anaerolineales bacterium
GTCTGCAACGCGGTCGCGCATTTCTTGCGCCATCCGCACCGCGCGAATACATGGATCCGGACAAGGTAGCGGATCATTGAAGTAGATGAGTACGCCATCTCCAGCAAATCGCTCGACGGTAGCTTCGTATTTATGAATCAATTCACCAAGGGTGCCGTGATAACCTTGCAGGACATTCATTACCTCCTCCGGCTCTGCAACCTCAGAAAAAGCGGTGAAGCCACGCAAATCGCAAAACATGACAGTAATCTGTGCGCGATGGCTTTCCAGAATGCGATCATCACCGGAGGAGAGAATCAGCTCAGCAACTTGAGGGCAAACAAGCCGCTTAAGAAGTCCCATGCGCTCAATTTCTGAAAGCTGTTCTGCAACGCGTTGTTCCAGCGTCCTGTTCCAATCCGCCAAAGCAACTGCTTGCGACCGAACCTGGTCAGTCAGCTCCTTCATGCGCAGGACCGACTTAACACGAGCGACTAGGGCTGTTTGGTCGATCGGCTTCGTCAAATATTCATCGGCACCAGCTTCAAGGCCGGCAACGATATCGTTGGTTTCTCCTTTCGCCGTGACCAAAATAATAGCAATGAATGGCAACGTCGGGTCTTCCTTGATGCGACGGCATACCTCTAAGCCATCGATCTTTGGCATCATGACATCAAGCAGGATCAAATCTGGAAGCTCTTTATGCGCCGCAGAAAGGGCCTCCTCCCCGTCTGCTGCCTGAAAAAGAGTGAACCCATGCGTCGCGAGCCGCGTCATGAAGATGTCGCGATTGGTTTCGTTGTCATCGACAATAAGAATGCGCGGGGGCTGATGCATAAGATGCGTGCGCTGTTATCGCGACAACAGATTGCGAATTTTCGCGAGGAGTTCCCGAGGGCTATACGGCTTGGTAACGTAGTCGTTGCATCCAGCTTCTCTGGCCTTTCCTTCGTCGCCACTCAAGGCATACGACGTTACGACTATAATCGGTATCTCCTGTAGCAACGGATTGGCCTTTATTCGACGTGTTACTTCGTAACCATCAAGAACCGGCAGTTGAATATCCATCAGAATCAAATCCGGTCTTTGGGAAGAGGCAGCCACTAGGGCTTCCTCACCAGTCTCTGCTTCAATTATCTCAAATCCAGCACTGCTCAACAAATCCCTCAGGATTTGACGGTTATCTTCTTGATCTTCGACCACGAGGATGCGTTTGGTCATGCTGCAGCCGAATGTTGTTGCGCAAGAATAGGGACCGTAAAGTAAAATGTTGATCCCTGTCCGAGCGTGGAGTGGATGCCGATTTGTCCGCCATGCATCTCAACGATGTTCTTTGCGATTGCGAGACCCAGACCTGTCCCGCCCTTTTTTTTGGTCGCGGAGCTATCCGCCTGCTGGAATTCTTGAAATATTTTTGCCTGATCAGCTTCTGCGATCCCTGGTCCCGTATCTCGGACGGATAATGTATAATTATCATTATGGACGGACGCTGAAATCGTCACCGTGCCTGCATCAGTGAACTTAATTGCGTTGCCGACCAGATTCAGCAAAGCTTGGGTTAAACGCCTGTCATCGCCGCGCGCGCGGGGCAAATTTGGCGGCAATTCCACGTGCAGGTCGAGTTTTTTTTCGGCAGCTAGCCCCTCCAGCGTAGTAAAAACGGTATGCACAATTTCTTTGATTGAATAATCGACGATGGCAAGCGTGAATTGGCCAGCTTCGATTTTGGAAAGATCAAGCACGTCGTTGATAAGGCCAAGGAGGTGCTTACCATTGGTTTGGATGCGCTGTAACACGACATGCATTCTGTTTGGTGGCTCGCCATAGATATTGTCGAGCATCAACTCCGTATATCCCAAGATGGCATTGAGCGGTGTGCGCAATTCGTGGCTCATGTTGGCGAGAAACTGAGACTTATGTTTGCTGGCATCCTCAGCTAATGACCGAGCTTCAACCAAGGATCGCTCGCGATCGCGAAGC
>DATGYJ010000437.1:0-4090 GCA_035298105.1 Anaerolineales bacterium
CTAGCTGCCGTAGAACAGTTCGTGTTGCAGGACTGCAGCATTAAACCGGCAGAAATCCTGGCTGCTTTGAAGGCTGATTTTGAAGGGTATGAAGACCTGCGTTTAAAGCTGGCAGAGCAGGCTCCCAAAGTAGGTAATGACGATGACCGGGCCGATCGCTTCATGATCTGCCTCTTCGATATGCTGGCCGAGGCGTGTGAAAACTATGGGAAGACTTCACGCGGGGGCATCCTGCGCCCGGGTTCAGGCTCTGCCATGTATTATGTGTGGCTGGCCCAGGGCCATGAAGGGATGCAAGAGCCCAGGGTCGGTGCGACCGCCGAAGGACGCCGCACGGGTCAGCCCCTGGGAGCGAACCTGGCTCCGGCCCAGGGTGTACAGATCCGCGGTCCATTCAGTGTATTACTATCTTTCGGCAAGCTGGATTACCAGCGTATTTGTAATGGCGGTCCTGTAACGATGGAGCTCTCAGACACCGTTTTCCGAGGTGAGGACTCACTGAGAAAGGTAGCCATGCTGGTACGGGCATTTGCTCAACAGGGCTGCCAGCAGCTGCAGCTGAACAGCATCAATGTGGACACTTTGCGTGAAGCGAGAATCCATCCCGAATGGCATAAAAACCTGATCGTCCGGGTGTGGGGTTGGAGTGGATATTTTTGTGAGTTAAGCCCGGAATATCAGGATCAAATCATCGCCCGGCATATGTATTCTTCTCTATAGAAGAACACACATCCTTTAAGGATTCAGCCACGAATTATTGAATTAATTTACTGAAGCTGCATCGTGAAGGTAACCATTAGCCGACCATTTGGGTCAGGTCGGATTAATTCTGTGAAAACACCTGCACTGCGCGCATACCTGTCCTCCCACTCCGCTACGCTTCGGGGACGCTTCGCAGTGGCGGACGGTGCCAGGGGGCGCAAGTGTCTGTGTAATCGGTGGCTAGAAAGTGAAAATTCTCAAGAAATCTTGGCGCGCGCAGCGTCTCTATTATCCCTTTTAGGGGGCAGCGGTTCAAAAGAAGCTTTCTACTTAAGGCCGCAACTTACATTATTTAATAGTCCAGCCTTCTGGTGGATTGCATATGCAGCATTTTGAGCTTTTCGAATAACAATTTCAAGATCAACCCCGCCCGCCAAAAGGCAACGGCTGCCATGCCATGAGCCAATACCGCAAAGAGAGGCGGCGTTTGATAGGTGTAATAAGTCCAGCATTCGCGGGTCGTGCCCCATAATTCAAGGAAGTAACCAAGCCCCGTCCCGGCAAGAAATGTGAGCAGCGCAAAACGATGGTCGTGCGGGGTAAGGATCAGTAAAACGCAAACACCCAGTGAGAGCCAGGTATAGGACTTGTCAAACGTGGGGGCAATGAAGACCAGCATCAGGCTTAGAAAAGAGGCGAAGGTCAGCCAGTAGAGACTCCTGAAAATCACTACAGAGTCCACAGAGAAAGTCTTTTCAAAGATCTCCATGGTAAATCTTTTGATGAGCCAATCCATGAATCTTGTAATCCGGTCAATTGAGAGAGAAGCAATCGGCCAGGCAGGGATGATCCACAACGGCGGGCGTTCCGCCGTATAGTAGTGCCAGAGATTGGTTTGCGTGCCCCATGATTCGATCGCCAGCCCCCCGCAGACTCCAACGAAGATGATCCATAGATCCGTTTTGATATTGGCGCGGCTAATAATAGTGATGGACATGAATCCGAAAATGCCAATCAGGAGCCAATCTATATAGCGCCACCATTCTCCGTTCCAATCCACATAAGCCAGATATTCCTCCGCTAGCGGCCACCAAATGTAAATAATGAGAACGACGGTAATGAGAAACCCACCCAGCAGGATACTGCTATCGCGGGTCCAGAAGTTTGTGAGGGTGCGGCGTATCGTTGACATCATAAGGTTGGCGGCGTGACAAAGGATTTTAACAGATATATACAGAGTGCCGCATAATTATTTAGGTTTGAAGTTTGGATTCAGCTTACAAGGCAATTCAAAAATTTACTTACTAATGAGACAGCGGCAAAAGAATGTTAAACTTAAAAAATCTCCAATAAGTTACACCTGCCTTGCTTTTTTATTACGCCTCGCCTAAAATGGATAAGCCTGGGGGGAATTCAATGGTTCATGGATCATATGTGAGTGGACAGGAGGTGCCTCGCGTTCGTCAAAACCGAACTTGAAACCCGACCTCAGTGGTGTATTTTTTTACTATTCCGAACAATTCCCAGAGGAGAGTAGATGAGAAAGCACTGGCTCCATCTATGTTTGACTTTATTTCTGATTGCCAGCTTTAATTTCGAATCTGTGCAGGCGGACGCAGGTACTTTGCATACTTACATTCCCATCGGCAGCGACTACCGGGGCGATACACTTCAGCGTTTTGCACAGGCGGCAGCGCAGCACGATACCAATGGTACTGTCGATATCCTGGTCATCCCCATCACATTTGCAACCGATCCTTTCAACATTTCCAACGGCGAACGCCAGCAAAATCTAACCCTGGCGGACACCCGGCGTGGCCAGGTAGAGACCGCCTGCAATGCGGCCAAACTTCCCGGTCAAACCTGTCGCGCGCTATTGGCTCCAGTGCTGGTTCGCTCAGACGCGTATCTGCAAGCCAATCTCGATCTATTTGCGCCCGGGTTGGATGGCATGTATATCCTGGGCGGCGATCAAACGATTGCGATGCAAGTAGTTGCCAACACACCTTTCGAAGAGCGCATGGCGAGTGCATTCAACGCAGGCGCGGTCGTCAGTGGGAAGCTCTATCGCAATCACGGTCTTTTGGGCCTCGGCGTGGATGTGAACACTGCGATCGAGTTCACGGCGACCGGTACGAACGTTTGGGGCAAGAACACAGTTGTCGTTTTCGATGGACGATATGGGACTTATGCCCAGGGAACAAATGGCGCTCTGAGCGAAAGATATATTCTGTTGGACACTTATGTGGAAGGAGATGCAATTATGCCGTAAAAGTCAACCAGTAATCATTCCATACAGATTCATTCTGTATCAATTTTGAAAGATCAAAGAGGAGAGTAAGATGAATAGAAGTTTGTTCAAAGCGTTTTCCATAACAACGATCCTGGCGCTCATGTTAATGGCTTTGCCAATGCAGAGTGCGCAGGCTGATAGCACTGCGCAAACCATCCCATTTAGTCAGAATTGGTCAAATACTGGACTAATTGCTGTCAGCGATGATTGGTCTGGTGTTCCCGGCATCATAGGCTATCGTGGGGATGGACTCACGGGAGCGACAGGAGTGGATCCACAAACTGTAGTTGCAGATGGAACGGGCGTCATAGATGTGAATGCTAACCAGACCAATCCCAATACCTTCACTACAGGTGGCGTCGCTGAGTTCGATACACTTACAGACCCAGTTGTTGCGCTGCAGGGAAGTGGTACCGCCCGCGCACCGTTCCTGCTTCTGCATCTCAATACCACGGGGTTATCAAATATTACGGTCGCTTATAACCTCCGCGATATCGATGGCTCGGCAGACAATGCGGTTCAGCCCGTTGCACTGCAATATAGGGTGGGATCATCCGGTAATTTCACAAACTTACCTGCTGGCTTTGTAGCCGATGCCACGTCGGGACCCAGTTTCGCAACTCTGGTAACGCCCGTTAGCGTGGCCTTGCCAGCCGCTGCCAATAATCAGCCGCTCGTGCAAGTCCGTGTCATCACAACCGACGCTGTTGGCAGCGATGAGTGGGTTGGTGTGGATGACATCAATGTTGCAGGAACTCCGATTACTAATGCTCCAGTCATCGCGAATTGTGGTGGGCCGCTAACGACGGATGAAGGAACACCTGCATCTGCCAATGTCAGCGCAAGCGACGCCGATGGTACTGTAATCGATATTCAGATCACGGGCGTTACTCCCTCACCTGCTCCCGGCACGATCAGCCTGAGCGGATTGGTCCCCGCTGGCGGAGTAGGTGGCACGGCAACTGCAACCGTGGACGTTGATGCCGCGGTCCCGTCCGGAAACTATACTGTGCAGATTACTGCTACAAACAATGATGGCACACCGCAAACAGGGACGTGCAACCTTAGCGTCACGGTGAATGTGCCTCCTCCACC
>DATGYJ010000438.1:0-6714 GCA_035298105.1 Anaerolineales bacterium
GTTACGGTGGATTCCTTCCCCGGTGAGACTTTTACCGCCGCAGTGACTCACATTGCCGATCAGGCCGAGTTCACGCCTCGCAATGTGCAAACGGTGGAGGGACGCAGTTCCACGGTCTATGCCATCAAGTTGAAAGTCACCGACCCGGAAGGCAAATTGAAGATCGGTATGCCGGCCGATGTGGTATTCAGATCGAGAAGTGAGAATACGAATTGACTTAAGTCGCTACTGTTTTCGTTATATGTCATATTGAGTTCTTTGGTTACTTACGCTTCGGCTGCGGGACAGACGCTTCGCACACTGTCCCTCCGCTCAGTGCGAAGTTACGAATCAACAGTGAGACGAGCTGTAATTTCGTCTCACTGTTTTTCCACAATGTCTGGCTATGGAGTCGGCCAGCTTGCTGGCGAAGTTTCATAAGGATAAATTTCGCACAGCGATGAGCCGGTGCGTGGCTTTCGACACGCTGCCCTTTGGAATTCGGAATCGCCCTGCCTTGGTAGGGCTTTTTATTTTAAGTAATCACCCTCTCAATCACCCGCGTAGGGTGATGTGTCTTCACTCTGGCGAAAAGTATGATGCGCACATCTTAAAGCGTAAGTCGGATTGCCAATCCGACTTACAAGGAGTTGTCGCATGATCTTGATCACCGGTGCTACCGGACATATCGGCAAAGAACTTATTTCCTTATTGCTCGAAGCAGGCCAGGCTATTCGCGTGCTGGTACGCGACGAACGCAAGGTAGCTTTTCTTGACCCGTGCATCGAGCGTGTGGTGGGCGATTGGAACAAACCTGAAACATTGACCCCTGCGCTGCAAGGCGTGGACTGCGTCTTTTTGGTGACATTTGAAACTCAGCAGGACATAAATTTCATTACAACTGCAAAGCATGCAGGCGTTCAGCATATCGTCAAACTATCCACCCGCGAGGCGACCGAACACAAAATCAAGGTCGGGCAATGGTACTATGAGCGCGAAGAGTTGATCCGCGCTTCTGGCCTCGACTGGACTTTTCTTCGTCCGGGCATGTTCATGAGCAATAGCATTGACTGGTGGTCCGCTTCGATCAAGGCCCAAGGAGCGGTTTATTTTCCCGGTGGGAAGAAAGGTAAGGTCGCACCGGTTGACCCACGGGATGTGGCAAAGGTAGCGGCAATTGCCTTGACCCAACCCGGTCATCGGGGACAAGCCTACGAATTGACCGGGCCTGAACTGTTTACCATCGGTGAGATGGTACAGGTCATTTCAGGCGCGCTGGGGAAACCCATCCAGTACATGGATATCCTGCCCATTGCGGCGAAACTATTCATGCTCAAATCTGGCATGGATAAGGCATTGGTCAACGCGCTGATGGAAATGCTCACTTCGCTCCGTAAAAATGAAGGTGCAATCGTCACCGACACCCTGCCGCGATTGACAGGTCAACCGCCATGTACCTTTGAAGCATGGTGCCGTGAACATATCGAAGCCTTTCGAGGCTAGTTGAAATCACCCGTCCATTCACCCGGCACGGGTGAAGTCAGTTCACCCATCTGGACAATAAACTTGGTCAAAATTCCAAAAGGAGAATCAAAATGCAAAACTTAATTCAAATGTGGCTCAACCCGCTCAATCTTGGAATCCTGTTCCTGTGTCTCACCATCGGGATTTGGATCTTAGCCCACAGCGATCCCAATCGCAGAGATAAATAATTCAAATATATCGTTGTCGCTCACGCTGACAGAAGGGGGCGTACGTTGCCCTACGGAGCGACTGCCCGTGTTCTTCGGGCGTGTCGAGCGCAGACGAAGCGCAAGTAATAACTAAAAGGAGTTTAGAAGTCAACTACTATCCGCTAAAGCAGATCGCTTGCAGCTAGGCGGAAAGCCTGCCACAATCGGCTGGTTGACGACAGCCGGAAAGCAAAGGATATACCCATGCTAACGTGTTACGGACCAGGTTCGACGTTGAGAGTTTTACTCGAAGGACGTTTTCCTCTCCGAAACTTCATACGCTCAGTTGGTAAGGTACGAAGCCGTTTCTCCCTCCCGGGAGTGCCTTTGACCTACCAAAATTATATCAGAAAGGAGCAGGGCTGAAGTGACTCGCCTAGTGGCGAGGGTTTCTAACCCTATTTACAGACAATGAAATTCGATCAACCAACAACCAAACGTGTCCTCAGGATCATCTTCTTCATCATGCTGATGGATATCGTCGGCATGAGCATTATCTTTCCGGTTGCGCCCTATATTGTCCAGCGCTATAGCCAGGATGCGCTGATGGTGACCATGCTGACCGTGATCTACGCCAGTGCGCAATTCTTTGCGGCGCCCGCTTTAGGCAAGATCAGCGACCGGGTTGGCCGCCGCCCGGTTTTGCTGTTGAGCGTCTTTGGCTCCGCCATTGGGTACTTCATCTTCGGTCTTGGCGGCGCACTGTGGGTGTTGTTCCTCTCACGCCTGATCGATGGCATCACAGGCGGCAATATCTCGACCGCCTCTGCCTGCATTGTGGATATCTCAAAGCCGGAGGAACGCACCAAGAACTTCACTCTGCTCGGCATGGCTTATGGAGTAGGCTTTATCCTCGGACCTGCCCTGGGTGGCGTACTCGGTCAATGGAATTTGAATGCACCGGTCTATGTTGCAGGATCCATCTTTTTGGTGAGCACCGCACTGGTTTACTTCTGGTTGCCTGAGTCGCTGCCCATAGAACGCCGCGCCAAGGGCCGGCTACGCCTGAACGATTTCAATCCATTCGCTTCGGTGGCACAGATGGCATTCCGACCCAAGCTGGGGCTGATCCTGCTGATCCTTGCCCTGTTCAACTTCAGCTTCGACGGCGTCAATAGCGTGACGGGCGTATTCATCAAGAATAAATTCGCCACTTCTCCCCTGACTCTCGGGCTGCTCTTCGTCTTCGTGGGTGTCGCCACTGCCTTTGTACAGGGCGCACTGATCCAACGACTGGTGCCGCGCTACGGTGAGAAACGCATGGCGCTGGTGGGACTGCTCGGCAGTGTGATCGGCTGGCCGCTGGTGATGTCTGCTGCCGCACTGTGGATGCTGTTCCCCATCACGTTCCTGCAAAGCGGCATCACCGGGTTCATCTGGGCGACGACCGGATCCATGGCAGCCAGCTATACCCCTGAGCACGAGCAGGGACAACTGGCAGGCGTCAACGTAGCATTGTCAGGGCTGATGTCGATGCTCGGTCCGTTATGGGCGGGAGCGGTATACGATAAGGTCTCGCCCAACTCACCCTTCTGGATGGGTTCGATCATCTTACTCTTTGCCTGTCTTTTGCTGGCACGCGTCAAAGTGAGGGCACAGGCTCAGCCCAGTACTCAACAAAACTCTTTTTCCGCAGCAGATTAGTACGGTAGATAGGAAATAGAATGAATATCACGCAAACGAAGAACGCTCATAAAGTGACAGATCAATCGGCAATTGCCCCACGTGAACCGTATAGTACCGGCTCTGTAATCTCTCAAGATGGCACTCGCCTCAGATATCTTCAACTCGGTAAGGGCCCGGGGGTAGTGATGCTGCACGGCGCCATGGAGTCGGCCAAAAGCCATATGCAGCTCGCCCAGGGATTGGCCGATAGCTTTACCGTCTATTTGCCGGAACGTCGTGGACACAACCTTGGGTTCCCGTTTGTCAAAGAGTACAGCATCCAAAAGGAAGTCCAGGATCTGGAAGCGCTCATGTCTAAAACGGATACTCGGTATGTCTTCGGTGTTAGTTCAGGAGGGCTGATCTGCCTCCAGGCGGCTCTCACTCTGCCCATCATTCGTAAAGTCGCCCTGTATGAACCGGCACTGATTGTCAATGGCTCAGCCTCAACCGCTTTTTTACCCCGTTATGACCGGGAGATTGCAGAAGGCAAGATAGCTGCTGCGCTCATCAGCGGCATGATCGGAGCACAACTGGGCCCACCAGCCTTCAATCGAATGCCTCGCTGGCTGCTGGAACTGCTCACAACGCTGACAATGAAACAAGAAGATAAGAAAGCCAGGGCTCATGATGTAACCATGCGAATGCTTGCCCCAACCCTGCATTATGACTTTCAATTGGTTGCCCAGATGGCCGAGTCTCTTGAAGACTTCAAAGCGATCAGGGCCGAAGTACTGTTGCTGGGCGGCAGCAACAGCCCGGCCTGGCTGAAGTCTGCTCTTGATGCTCTGGCAACGGTCTTGCCGCATGCCAAGCGGATTGAGTTTCCCGGACTGGATCACGGTGGTTCCAGCGATATTAGCAGTACGAACAGGTCTGGCCAACCCGAGTTGGTGGCATCAGAACTGTGTAGATTTTTTGCCTAACTACAGGCATAGATGTATTAAACAAAAGAAAAAGGAAATCATATGACTACTACCAAAGCTTACAAAGGTTTACCCATGGAAGGACTCATTGCGACCTGGTATGCCAAGACGACTCTCAAAGATCTAAAGCGCCATAAATTGATGGCGAAGCAACTGATCGAGAAAATCCCTGCCAATGGGAAGGTATTGGAGATCGCCCCAGGACCAGGTTATTTCTGCATCGAACTCGCCAAACTGGGTAACTATCCAATCACCGGTCTCGATATCAGCAAATCCTTCGTGGAGATCGCACGCCAGAATGCAGCCGAAGCCGGGTTGAAGATCGATTTCCGGCAGGGCAATGCTTCAGAGATGCCATTCAAGGACAATACTTTCGACTTCACCTTTTGCCAGGCCGCCTTCAAGAACTTCTCTGAACCTGTTCGGGCAATTGCTGAAATGTACCGGGTTCTACGCCCGGGCGGGACCAGCGTGATCGTCGATTTACGCAATGATGCCTCGCCAGAAGAAATCGAGCGAGAGATCAAAGGAATGGGGCTTGGCCTCATCAATGAAATGATGGTCAGATGGACGTTCAAGCAAATGCTACTGAAAACCGCTTATAGCGTCCGAGAGATGCAGGCGATGATCTCGCAAACTCCATTTGGGAAAGGCAAGATCGATGTAGGTGATGTAGGATTTCAGGTCTGGTTGAAGAAATGAGCCAGCGCTAAGATAGAATTATCCTGCCCAATTGGCAGGATAATTCTATTTCAAGAGAGGGAAATTTACCTACCTGACACTTTTAATTCTTCAACAAAATAGCGGTGGTCGAGCGCTGCTTCCACCGTGCCTGCGGCTCCGCTCAGCGCGCAGCGGCACGTAATCATGGAAAGTTCAGGGACTTTCCGACAACTACTTAGAGATAGCTTCTTCAACAACCACCAGATCACTGCCGCTGCGGCCGAAAACCTCAGGGGAGTACATTTCCTCGGCTTTGGCAGGTGGGACGATAAATGTGCCGGGAGTGGTTGCACGGGCGATATAAGTATATTCATAGACTCCCTCCCAGAGCAGCGCGGTAAATGCTTCAGCCCGGTCATCTCGCATGTTTTGATGTTCATACCATGTACTCCACCATCCATAGCGATAATTGGGGTTGGATGGATCCTGTGGCATGCTCTCTGAAACAGCCAGTGCCGGGTTGACAATTTCGAGGCCGGCAGGCAAAGGGTCCACCAAAGCTACGTGATAACGGCGGTTGTCTGCGGCCATCGTGATCTTTACCCGTACGCGTGCACCGGCTTTGATGTGCCAGATACCATTACTGTCCTGAGATACATCCTCAGGGTCACCCACGGCTTCATAGCGGCGCTGAATCACAAAGCCCATATCCAACGGATCCAGGTCCAGATCATTCGGTGCATATTGCAGACCGACGCGATAGTAGAGCCGACCTGGACCTTCCTTGCTCAGGATCAAAGCCTGTGTCCCACCATCTGCAGAGGTCTCGGACAACACATGTTCCATCGGGATGAGCGTTTCGTAAAGATCTGTTGTCCTGCCGTGGAATTCGTTACTGCCTGCATACGTGTTTCCCAACCATATGCGAGCGACAAAGTCAGGTGTCTGCGCTTCATACGTATTGAAATAACGATCCAGGGCGAGCAGGATAAAGACATTCTCCTGGGTATTGCCCCAGCGGCCTCTGGTGCGGTGCGCCAGCAAGCCATTGACCACTTTGGGGATCAAGTCGCTCTGCGGGTTGTCCTCGATTAAGGCATCCAACAGAATGGCGTCGGTGCGGCGGTCTGAACTCAGCAGCAGGTAGGTCTGGTCATCGTAAGCTGTCGTAAAGTTGGCGGCGCCGGCCGTCTCCACCACATGATTGTTCACATAAACCCGAATCGCATCCAGTTGACCGCTATCCTCGATCACGGGCCACAACCAGCCGATGGCTTCCATCGAAAGATTTTCCAGTCCGGCATCCCGCAAAAGCTTTTCGGCTTTTTGTGTATCGCGGTCTCCGGTCAAATTGCGCACAGACAATGCATACGCGCTCAGCGTCCAACGCGTTTGCTGACTATACCAGGAGGGGTAATGGCTTTCGATGTCGCGCAGGTAACTGAGCGCATTCTGCTGCATGTTCGCCGGAACTTCAAATCCCTTTTGTTGTGCACTGTATAAAGCATGTGTGACGTGGATCGTGTTGAAAGGAATTGATTCGAACCCCTGCCGCCAATAGGGGAAGCCGCCATCAGAGTTTTGCATCCCCTGCAGGCGCTTCATATCCTGAGAGACAGCTGACTCCATTTCCTGAGGCGACGGTAGCCCGTCCGCTTTGAAAGCTGTCAATACATCGCGCAGGGAGGCGACTGCCAGAATGCGCGAGGCCATCTGCTCAGAGCCTTCATATGGGTACTGGGCCAGAT
>DATGYJ010000439.1:0-6759 GCA_035298105.1 Anaerolineales bacterium
GGACCACCTTACCCGTTGTTGGGGTCTCCAACCCGGCGATAATCCGCAGGAGGGTCGTCTTGCCACACCCCGAGGGGCCGAGCAGGGTAAAAAACTCACCTGCTCGCACCTCTTGATTTACCTCTTTCAGTACATTCACACTGCCAAACGTCTTGACGACATTGTGAATGGAAAGATTTTTGTCCTTATTTCTTTTCATGTTTCGCTCCATCTGGCAGTCTTGCCTTAGCCGCGCAGCTTCACGTAGAGTGAGCCAGTGCAAATCCCAACCACGATTTTTTTAGGGTACTCCCATGGGTATGAAGGAGTCACAGCACAATTTTTCCTGGTAATTCAAACACATCCATCAGAACGTAAAGGTAGCCTTGATCCCGTAAACATGCTCCGGACCTATGCCAGCCACGTTTCTAGCTTTAGCAGTGAGCGCGTTGGAAAAGAGGTACGATGGCGTGATGGTAATATGCCCGTTTACGATGTAATCCGCACTGGCACTGAGCTCATAGTTATGGAAACCGCTGTAGGCTCCATCAAAGCTGTCGCTGGAGTTTACGTCAACGGCTGCATTATTGTTCCACTGGTTGTAGCTGGCCAGAGCCCCCAGAGTCGCCGACAGAACATTTCTCTCAATCACTAATTTATGGGAAACGGATGCGGTGTAGAACAAGCCGGCTCTGCTGGCCTTATCCCAATCCCAATAAACGGTGAGTGTTGGAGTGAGCAAGGTGTTGAGATTTGCCTTGAGGTAGAGTTCGTTAGTCGTGACATTACTGTAATCATACATGGCATTGCCTACGTTCAGAGTCACGAGATCATGGGGAGTGTAGGTGTAATTGACATAGAGATCGTGTTCTGTAAAATTCCTTAAATCGTCGGTAGCCTTCGTCTGATAGTTGCCCCAGTAACTGAGGGTCCAGTTCTTGTAGTAAAGATCGGCTCCCCCCTGGACTACCCACCTGTTGGCACTCAGATCGTTCCCGCGGAACAGGTATTTGTTCATGGGCCCCGCATAGACATCACCGGTTACCGTTGGCTCGGGCGGACAAGCGCAGCATCCTCCTGCCTCTTCTGCCGGTGCTGCCACTTTGACTCCTTGCTTGCCAAAAGTGGGAAGGGTGCCTGCCACCTCCTCTTGTGCGAGAGCGGCCGAAGCACACAGTGCACTCAGTACAGCGGATACAACCAGGAATCTCTTTTTCATGAATTTCTCCCTTTCTTGGTTTAGTATGTTTTGCGATACTGGCACGACTAGAGACAAGCCATTTTCTTCGATTCTATTGAAGCATCGCTAACCGGAGTCAACTCTTCTGCCTCGTTAATAGTGCTGAACACATCCTCAAGACGTCTGAGCATTTCGTCGATCAAATCGTAGCTGATGTTCAACGCCGGTTCGATCCGGATTGTCTTGGCGTTGATGAAGGTCCCGGCCGTCAACACGCGGCGGGTAAACATTCCCGAGGCAACCTGCCACCCCATCTCGTCGGTGGGGAACTCCATGCCGATCAAAAGCCCCTTCCCGCGCACGTCCGTCAGTATGCCAGGGTACTTCGCCTGCAGCGTCGCCAGATTCTCGAGAATGTACTCACCCTTCTCTTTTGCCTGGCCGGCCAGGTCTTCTTCCAGAAGTACGGAGATGTAGGCCAGGGACGCAGCACAGGCGATCGGGTTACCGCCCGTGGTGGTCGAGTGCATGAACGGGTTCGGCTCCATGCATGCCCAGACCTTCGGGGTGGCAAAGAAGGCGGAGCACGGGATCACGCCGCCGCCCAGCGCCTTGCCGAGGCAGATGATGTCGGGGGTAACGTTCCAGTGGTCCACGCCGAAGAGGGTGCCGGTCCGCCCCAGACCGGTCTGCACCTCGTCTGCAATCAGCAATACCCCGTATTTGTCGCAAATCTCGCGCAGACGTGGCCAGAAGTTATCGGGTGGAACGATTGCGCCAGCCTCACCCTGGATCGGTTCGGCGATTACCGCCGCAATACCGTCGCCAACCTGTGCCGCTGCTGCCAGGACACGTTCCACGGCATCGGCATCCCCGTACGGAACGTGGCGGACACCTTCAAGCATGGGGAGGAGTGGCTGACGATAGGTCGCCTTCCCCAGGAGCGACAGCGCACCAAGGGTCTTCCCGTGAAATGCTTTCTCCATCGAGATGAAGCCGGCCTTGCCGGTATGGAGCTTGGCAAGCTTCATGGCCCCTTCTACCGCCTCAGTGCCACTGTTGATGAAAAATCCGTACTGGATGTCGCCAGGCAGGATGCTCGCCAGAACTTTGCCCAGGTGAGCGCGGAGAGGATCAAGCATCTCCTGACTGTATTGGGGACTGCGGTCGAGCTGTGCCTTGGCTGCCGCGACAATCCGCGGGTGCCGGATACCGGCGGAGTAGAGACCAAAACCGCCGAGGACATCGATGAATTCACGCCCCCGGGTATCGGTAAGGATCGATCCCTGGCCGGTCCACTCAACAGAGGCGAAATCGCCAGCCTCGGTCATGGATTTGCGGTACTTGAGCCACCCTTTGTTAATATGGTTGGCAAAGTTATCTACGGTCTCCTTCTCGATGCGCTCCTTGTCCGTCGCAGACACCTGATCTTCAGGGGTCAGAAGAAGCTCAATCATTCGCTTTGCTTCGGTGCGCGCCTGCTCTACGTTTCTGCTCATAAGTTGTTCCTCTCTTTCGCCCGCCCTATGGGGGCTGGTATGGTATGTTTATGCTGCATATCCGTTACTATCGAGCGTTTTTCAGCAATTTCTCGGCAAGCTGCTGGCGTTTGTCCCGTGCAGAGCCATTCTTGGTCCGAGTCTTCATTTGAACTGATTTGAGCCTGATCAGCTCCGAGTCGGCTGGCACATACTGCAAGGCATCCGCATGGCATTCCTTGACGCAGGCGGGATCACCGTCGCACCTGTCGCATTTGAAGGCGATGCCGGCTTCATCCTGTTCCACCATTCCATAGGTGCAGGCCGCAGCACAGGCGCCGCACGCGATACACTTGTCAGGTTCAATGGTTACAACCCCCACGGAATTGCGAGAAAATGCATCTGTGGGACATGCCGCCTGACAGTCAGCCTTTGGACACTGAAAGCAAATATTGGGAACGGAATAGCCGCGAGAAGCAAAGTTGGTTATCTTGAGTCTTGCTTTTCTTGGCTCGAAGGCTCCTTCCTTAACGGCTGAGCAGGCATAGACACAACGGTTGCAGCCAGTGCAGAGATCTGGGTTAGCAAATAGCTGTTTTTCCATTATTGTTCTCCCTTCAAGATATTCAGAGGTTCCAAACCAAGTCCGGAGAGCTTTTCAAGGGAAGGCACTCCCTGCTCGTCCCATTCGCGCTGTTGAAAGTAGGTTTGCAACTCTCCCTTCAAGATATTCAGAGGTTCCAAGCCAAGTTCGGTGAGCTTTTCAAGGGAGGGTACTCCCCGCTCGTCCCATCCGCGCTGCTGATAATATGCTTGCATGGCTCGCTCAAGGTCTTCCCGGCACAAGACCTTCCCCGCCTGGGGCCCGTCCTCAAGGGGGCGCTCCATGACCCTCTTGGGCAAAGTATCATCTGCAGCGGTAATTCCTGCTCGAAGGTTAAACAACCTGCTGAGATTCCAGATCCGTTCGCCCGCCTGGCTGAGTTCATCAGCGGTTACCGTCCTGCCTAGTCCGGCAGTCAAGAGTTCTGCCTCCGTAGTGGTGTTTAATGTCCCCCAGAAGTCGCAGAATCCCAGTGACCATTTAATGCCGTTTGCATTTTGAGCTTCCTTGACTTCTGTAACCAGCCCCTGAATGTCGAAAGGATCAGGCGTGAAGATGGGGAACGCCCGCAGATGGCAGGCTCCCCTTTCGCTGGTGGCATAGGCGATACCCATTCCGTAGTTGCCCCGAGGCTCGTAGGCGGGCATTTCCAAACCCTTGACCTCCATGGAGAGATGCTCTGCCCCGTATTTTTCCGCCAGTTTCCTGGCACCCATGGCCAGGTCTCTTCCCCGCTCGGTTGAGAGGGCGGCAATCTCGTAGAGAACGTTAAGGTATTCGTCAACCTGTCCGAATCGGATGCCAAAGTCGTGTATGCCGGATTCCGTCATCTCCATCGCCAGGCTGATGGTGCTGCCGCAACTCATCGTATCGAGACCCAGGTCATCGCAAAGCCTGTTGAAGCGAATAACAGCCTCGAGATCGTTGACCTCGCAATTGGAGCCGGCCAAACAAAGGGTTTCGTACTCGGGACCTTCGATCTCGGCAGAGTTGATTCGGGTGAACTTGCCGCATGCCATCGGACAGGAAGCGCAGGCCCTGTTGCCTAATTTTGCCGCCCGGATTGCATCGGAATTGAGAGATTCCTTACGGCCATTGAAACCGCGGGTGTAATTCTTGGTCGGGTGAATTCCCATTTCGTTGGTCACTTCCACCAGAATAGGAGTCCCGTCTGTCTTTGCCCAGAGATTGTCATCGGTCAGCAGGTCGTTTTGCTTGTAATGATTGATCTTCTCCAGAAACGTTCCCATATCGGCAACAGTGACCCGCCCGGTGCCGCGGCAGACTATCGCCTTGAGATTCTTGCTGCCAAACAGAGCTCCGGTCCCGCCGCGGCCGAACTGCCGATAAGATTCGGAACCGATCATACTGAACGTGATCAGGTTTTCACCGGCTGGCCCAATGGAAAGAGTTTTGGCATCATGTGCGCCGACACAATTCTCCAGGAGTTTTTCAGTTTCGAATATCCCCTTCCCTACCAACTGCTCGGCGCTTTCGATGGTAACGTGGTCATTTACTATTTTTATAAAGACAGGACTTTCAGCCCGCCCTTTTATGACAACACCGTCGTAACCGGCAAATTTGAGTTCAGAACCGAAGGAACCTCCGACATTCGATTCGAATATTGTGCCGGTGTGGGGAGACTTTGATACCAGGCAAAGGCGTGAGCCCATAGGGACAAGCGTGCCACCGAAAGGACCGGTCATGATAACGATGGCGTTGTCCGGTGACATCGGAGCAACATCGGGGCTGACCTCTTCACAGTAGTAACGTAACGCCAAGCCCCAGCCTCCCCAATAGTCCTTGGCCCACTCCTGGCGTAAAGGTTCTGTCGTTACCTTGCCTGCCGTAAGATCGATTATTAACATCCTTCCAACATAGAGATTCATGCCATGCTCCTTTTTATTGATAATTTGCAAAATAGCATTTCAGAATCGCACTCCTCGTTGATCCGGGTCAAACCAGAGACCTAACTAGCCGGATTACCGTGAAATTCAACATGTACGTGACATTAATTAGCACGAGACATGCCAAGAGGGTCCTTCACCACTTCCCCTGTCGAGCTTATTATCAACCAACGTTGGTGTTTCTGTAGAATCTTGTTTTATTTTATCTACGTGGAATTAAACGAAGTTTTAACCGTTTTGAATGTCAGGTCTTAGTTACATTAGATAGGGAGGATTTTTCTTTTAGATTGCTGAAATAATGAACTTTGGACATTCGAGTGTGCGAGAGCGAGCAAGACCAGGATGCGCACATGCATTTTCGGTCTTTATTGGCCCATTCTGGTGAGTTCGATCTGCGATTATGGCCTCCAAGCCAGCTTGTCGCCCTGAATAGAAAAACATCCTTACCACCTATTCTCCGCTCCTTGACACGATGAGCTGCACCATCAAGAATCGCTTTCGATTGAGCATAACGTCATTTTAAATGTGCTTAAGGACAGATGTTTCGGCGTTGGCAAATCAATTGAGAAAGTGCTTCCTACCAACAATGCACATTCGCATCACAAATGCAGACAAGCATTATTTGAATTTGTTAACAGTTTTACACAGTCAGTTCTGTCAGGACAACTCAATCATCTGCCCACGCCGCCCTAAGGCATAACACTGTCGACATTTATGAGGGCATATGAAGCAGCATTAAAAAGAAAGAGCCCCGGCGGATACCCGGGGCTCTTTCTTTTTTCAGATTCAACACTGAAGTCGAACGTAACGATCAATCATCCTGTAAAAACACTGGTTCATCCGGCAATTCGGGGGGAACGTGCTGGCGGAAACTCGTCAGTTTCGCTCGAGCCCCCCATGCGATCGATTGCGCTGCGCACGTTCGACTGCGGAGGTACAGTAATACGAGCACTGCCTGCAGGTTTAGCCACCCGCAACGAACGGAAAGATTGCCAGAGAATCTCCATCGCGCAGTAATTGATTCAAAGGGGCACGCTGGCCGTTTACGAGTGCGAGCCCCAGGATCCTTTCGCTGATCCCCAAATGAGTCAATCCATCGCTGATACTGGTACCTTCGGGGTACTCAAACTGCGCCTTCTTGAATCTCCCGAAGCGAAGACTGGCAAATAGCTTCACCTCAACCTGTATGGTGTCTTTCTCCGTCATGTGGTCGCCCCCCTCAAAGATTGGCTGGTTCTCTCGTCGTCAATGCCTACCCTCTTAATGGCGCAGTTCCTCAAGTGCTTCCTCAAGAATGGAGAGTCCCCGTTCCAATTCTTCGTCACTTATGACCAACGGCATCAAGGTACGAATGACGTTGCCATGGTTGCCGCAGGAGAGGAGGATTAATCCTTTCCTGTAACAGAGGCTGACGAGCTTCTTGGCCTCATCAGTAGCAGGTTCCTTGCTTTGGCGGTCGCGAACCAGTTCAAGGGCCAGCATCGGTCCCTTTCCGCGGACCTCTCCGATTATCTCGTGGCGCTCCTGCATTTCCGTGAATCGCTTCAGCATCAATTCGCCAAGGATCTCGCCCCGCCGCAGCAATCCATCCTTAGTCAGAACTTCCAACAC
>DATGYJ010000440.1:0-2022 GCA_035298105.1 Anaerolineales bacterium
CGTCCTGCCCAGTGAAAGCCGGCTGGGCACTCCACAGGGTAGCTTCCCCTGCCAGTTCGACGATCTCCGCCGACAGCCATTGGAATTGTTCCAGGTTACGGGGCGTGTCTGGAAGCACCCAAACCGCATCTTGAATTAGCAATGCCCCCAGGCGCTTCAGTTTTCGCCAGATATACACCCTGGAGGCCGACGGCTCGGTCGGGATCTTATAATGCAAGAGCAGCCACTTTGCCACAATACTCTCCCCGCTGTTCTAAAAATGTAACGATGGTTACATTATAGGAAATTGTACCTGTTTTGTCAAGAATGATCTATCATTATTTACAAATAGCGTGCCGATTCTCCTCGCAGTATCAAGCCTTATGTTCGCAACCATGGGATACTGACAACGCCCAAACACAATAAACAGTCTACTGCCGTATCAATAGCAGCTCGTAGAAGATTGAATGGCGATATATTCTTCGGCGGTCTTCTTCTTTCTGAGAACCGGACATAACTCAGTGCTCGAGCTTGTAGCCATAGGCCGCCAGGAAGCGCTTGATAAAGGGTGGCAAATCACCCTGCTCTGCGATATGGTTGCGCAAAATCGTCTCGGTGGTGGCTTGATCAATCAAACGGCGTAGCCCACGGGTCAGGACTTGTTTGCCCGGCGGGCGATTTTTACGCACTTCCCAGCCGCCCAAATAGGCGAGCAGGCGCACTTCCTCCTGGTCCAGGGTGAGACCCAAATGAAATAAGAAACCAGCGGCTACCCAGCCATAGGCCACCAGACGGCGCACAGCTGCGAAGCTGAGCATTTGCACTTCTTCGATGCCGAAGGAAGTTTTGATGAATTTGAAGGTATCTTCCACCGCCCAGCGGCGGCGGTAAAAGCGGAAGATACGCACAGCGCTTTCGGCGTCGGTCACGGCCCAATCGGTCAGCAGGTACCAGGGCTTGCCCACCGCCCCGACGATCTTGGCTCTTACCAACCAGACCGGTTTGGTTTGGCTTTTCTCTTGTGGATGGTAGACCCGGATGGGAACGGCGGACAGTTCCACGCTCACTGTCTGGCGTTTGGCGTACTTCTGTCCCTGCAAGCGGACTTCCAGTTGCGTTTCAATCGTCGTCAAGTGCTGCAGATACTGAAAGGTGGCATCCAGATAGCGCTCTTCCCATTGGCCGCTGGCCGTTTGCCACTCCACAATGCGTTCCAGGTGATATACCCGGTTGACCAGGTGAGAGCGGGGATGTTGCCAGATCTGCCACCACACGTCATCATTATCAAAGCCCATATCGATCACCCAAGTCTTAGCGCCTTCAAAGTCGATCAGTGCTTGTTCGGTGTGCTCGATCGCGGCCTTGATCTCCACGTTCTCGCTTTGGAAATCGGGTAAGTTACTGCTGAAGAGCTTGTGGTACAAAAGGCCGCGTGTCTCCTGGCCCATGCCCAGCACATTGAAGCTGCGATAGCCGTTGACCAAACTGCCATCCAAGGCTTTGACTGACATCAGGTATTCTTGCTCATGGGCTCCCGGCCGCCGCAGTTCCATGCCATCCAGCACCAGTGCCAACTCCGCCTCAGCCCGCAAGTTAGCGACCCCCTGCTGGCGGAGAACCTGGGTTACATTGTCCGCATCCAGCCGGCTGCGCTGGGTGCTGTCTCCTTCGGCCATGCGTCTAACCCTCCGTTCGCCATGCGCCACGCTCGCCATGGCAGGGGGAAAAACGCGCAATCACGGCGGCGCGCAAGCTCTCTCCTGCCACAATGCCATGAATCACCCCTTGAAAGGTGCGCCGGGTGCGTTCATCGCCGATCAAGGTGTCAAAGGCGCTCAAATAGGTTTCGCTGTTGGCCCATTCGCTTTGGCTCAGTTCCATCTCGTCTCCTGTTCACCGATAAAATTGGTCGCATTATACCCGTTTCAAGCCCTGGGGGAACTCGGTCAATCCTGTTTCTATCCTGGATTTCCCTTTGTCAAGCATTTATGTCCGGATCTCAGTCTAGAGTCTGTTGACAAGCGAATTTATTTATGCTATTAT
>DATGYJ010000441.1:0-11852 GCA_035298105.1 Anaerolineales bacterium
ACTCGGATGTAGCCTCAGTGCTTCCCAAGACCAGGCGTGTCATGGCCGCACCATCTAAGTCCAGGCGCTCGACTCCACGAGTGATGGTATACCGGTCGGCTCCAGCTCCGCCCAATAAGGGACCACTCTGTTCAAAGCGTAAGCCGCGCATTAAATTCGCATCCAGGCGTGCCCGTAGAAGCGGACGCAAATCTTTCATGAAGCCGGGGAAATTGATAATCCGCAGGGTATAACCGTCTAAAGAGGTCATGTTTCCGTGATGACCGCGCTCCTGGAGCAAATGGATCAACTCTACATCCTGCCATGCGACTGGCCAGGTTAGATCCTGTAAATTACCCGTGGTCATCAGTATTGGGATGGCATCGGCCAGGGCTGAACGACTGCCCGCATACTCACCGACATGTCGAATTCCCGAATTTAGACCGTCAGGCAAACCCCAGAGAAACCCCAAAAACAGATACGCCGCGGCTTGCCCCGAGCGTTCAATGATCCATTGATCGGCATGAACATAGGTATTGCTCATTGGATCGTGCAATGCGCGAAAGAAATCGGATCTTTGGCGGACGAAGTGAACAGGCTCAGCTTGATAAAGTTGGCTACAGATCAAAGCATCAGCGTCTGTTGCTCTGCGAACCACAAGATTTGTTGGAGTGGACCTCCCTTGGTTACTTTGTCCTGGCTTGAGCGAAAAGGTAATATATTTGCCCTGGAATACATTCCCCAGACGCATATACACCCCCTCATCACCCGAAATCAACATCAGCCGTGCTCCTTCTTGCACCAATTGCTGTGTACAGTGTTCCATTAAATGACTCGCCAAACCCTGCTTCCGGTAATCGGGATGGGTGCACACGCCGCCAATGCTGCCGACTCGTATCGTTCCATCGTACATTTTGATCTGATCATGGAAAATGCCAATTTGTGAAACCGGCTTGCCTTCATGCACCAATACATAGGTCCCTCCACGCCGTGGTAGGGAATAATTAGCGAGTATTTCTTCTTCGTTATCAATCTCCGAACCTCCGAAGCAAAGATGAGACAAACGAATGGAATCGATTAGTTCTTCGCGGAGTAGCAGGCGGGGACCATCGAATTGTGCAAATTTGATATTCATTCAAGTCCTCCTGAACTAGCTTGTGAAATAGGTTGAGAGATTGCTTCCTTACAGGACTGCCGCTTTGCTGCGTGCGCAATCGTCGGGACGGCGCGCGATGCTTTGCATCTCAACTCTCCTGGCAATGACGAAAAGTTTTTGAGGTGTATTCTAATGATCAATGCACTCAAAAGACAACACGAACTCATATATTCCCGATTTGCAATAATAAACTTTATACTTCTCACCTTCTCTAAAATAGTTGCTCGCATCATCTCCGAACGAAAATTTCTTATTCCCTACGAATACGTGGTAGCTAGTGAAATCGCCATCGCTGGTCTCGTCCAGATGAACGTTCCCTTCCACCGATTGAAGCTGCGCGGCGATAATTCTATTCGCCTGTCGCCGTGCAAGGAGAATGCTCAAGGCCAGGATCAGCAAGACGACCAGCGCTGTCGCCGGCAAAGCAATTAAATTCATAGGGTTGGAAAAGAATACGGCGCGCGATCGTTCGTTTTGCAGGAAGATTGCCATGATCATCCCCAATCCCAGGCAAAGAAAGAACACTGCCACGAGGGCAGATTTCCATGAAAAGCTGCGGATGCCGCCTGCGGTCACTCCCAACCATTCTTTTTGCCGTGGGCTGATCAATCCCCGTTGGTTTGCTCGCAGGTCACTTTCGTTGAAGTCGAATATGTTGATCACCCTCCACTTTTACCTCAACGATTCGATCCAATCGAAAGTTTCTCTCTCCATTGCGCAAGTGACAATGGGCCTTTAAGTAAATGTAATCTGATAGCCCCATTACTTGCTTGGGCGTGATCCAGCGCTCGGTCTCTATGCCTTCTCCATTCACATAACGGATGAAGATGCGTTTATTACCGTAGATCGCTTCCCCCAGTTCGGTGGGGAGTTGGATGCCATCGTTGGGCCAGACGGGCGAATTATAGATACCGATGTACTCATCCAGCGGCTTATTGAACTGCTTCAGGGATTCCATCATGGCGAAGAAGATGCCGCGCCCGGTATGGGCGTCATCCAGGGCACGGTGCGCAATCGTCGCCGGGATATGAAACGCCTCCGCAAGCGACAGCAGGCTATAGGAGGGAAGCTCGAAATACTGGCGGGCGAGCAGAAGAGTATCTACCAGATTTGGAATTTGGATCTCCCTGCCTAACCGGCGGAACTCGCTATCGAGAAACTGCACGTCGAACTGGGCGTTGTGACAGACCACCACCGTGCCCTTCAGCCATTCTACAATGTCGTCCGCAACTTCCATGAATAATGGCGCCCGGGCTAACTGCTCGTCTGTGAGCCCACTGGTGCTGGCCGCTCCCAACGAAAGCAGACGTTCAGGATTCACGAGCATCTGAACCTGCTGCTTGATACGCTTCCCTTCCGTCAATACAATCCCAATTTCACAGATGCGGTCACCAAACCATGGTGAGAGACCCGTTGATTCTAGGTCCAAAAAGGCAAAGCGGGCGCTGGAGAGATCAAACATAGGAGGTTATATAGGTAACAGTCACTTGCTGTGCCAAAGTGACTGTTACCTTAATTCTAAACCGAAAAAGCTTTCCCTGGACCGTAAGTTTCAACCTGACGATTTTGGTATAACGTCACATTGCCCCCGCCATAGACTGCCCAGGTTTGTGCGCCATCATCGATCATGCCGGTTTGTTCGTCGATCCCGATCAGAGTCACCTGCATGATTTCGAGCAGGCGCGAGGCCCAACTCTTTCCGAATGTATTGTGATGCGGCAGGACAATTGAATTTTTAACAAAATTCAAGCCTTCCATGACCTGTCCCTGGTTTAGATCATAATAAAACTCACACATCACCATGGCACCGGCGCTCGAACCTGCGATCACGGCGCCGTTACCATACGCTTCTAACATTGCAGCATAGGCCGCGCTTCCCTTGAGTGTTTCACCGAGATAGCCGGTAAAGCCTCCCAGCATGTAAATGAGGTTTGCGTCCCGCAGCGACTTTGCGAGACTCTCATCATTCGCACTCACTTTATCGATGAGAGGCAGGGAGAGGATATTCCTGGCTCCCAAACTTTGAAACCAGCGGATCCCATTATTGCCGGCGCGTTTGTGATTGTTATCTGGCGCCGCGGCAGTTGGTATGATACAGATGGAAGCCTCGAATCCGCCAGCCAGTTCGATCGCTTTCAAATCGGGGTCACGCATGCGACCACCAAACTCTGCGCCACCTTCAAGAAGTAAATATCCCATAATCACCTACCATCCGAATTCATCGAAAGTGATCCCGTTCAAGTGGTTTTGGATTGCCCGCCTAACATAAGGAATCAGATTCAATGGCAATTCTTTGATCTTGACCCAACGCAGCTCATCACATTTGTCGGGCTCAGTGTTGGTTGGCTCTCCCAGCCATTGCCTGACTCGCACAAAGAAATCGAGGCGTTCATCGCCTTCATTCCGATGCATTACAGACGAGAAGACGATATCACCGGCATCAATTCGAAGGCCTGTTTCCTCCTGCGCTTCGCGGGCCGCAGCTGCTATTACGGTTTCCCCTCCATCTAAATGCCCCGCCGGGATGCTGTACTGCCCATCCGCGTAGCCCGTGTTGAAGCGGCGCAATAACAAAATTTGGTCGTCACGGAAAAACAGCAAATGCACAGTGGCGGGGAATGTTGCGCGCATAGGTTGATTATACTTTCTACCGCTCGTCCACAGGATTGCTGCGCTTATCTCACGCATGTGGAATATGCGTAAGTAGACTTTTTGAATGGTTTTGTAGGCTAAAATTCATATTTCAAATTTAGATAATTATCCGCAGGACCCCCGAAGAGCATCGGGACTGTAGTGCTGCGCTTGTGCGGCACTCCGTAAGCAAAACGCCCCGACACTTGCACCGGCACGATTTGCTTAGCAAATCGAGTGCAGGTGAGGTTTGAGCGGCTTAACACGGTATTCCAGACGAACCTTCGGGACGGTGAGTAATACTGATCCAATGTAAGATTAACCGGTTTTGACTCACCAAGAAAGCATGCTGAACTTTAAATTGACCATTTTCTCCGATTACATCTGACCCTGGTGTTATGTCGGCCAGGGTGTGGTCGAGAAACTGAAGGCAGAATATGACATAGACCTGGAGTGGCGTCCATTCTATTTATATTTTGATACGCCGCCGGAAGGCAGGGAATTACCTGAGCACGTCAAACAGACACGCGCCCGTGGATCAGAAGAACGATTACGCCAGATCGCGCAGTCGTATGGGATGAAGTTCAGTTCCACAAAACGGATCTACAACACACGTCGCGCGCATGAAGCGACTGAGTATGCGCGTGAGCATGGCCACGGCAATGAATTCCACAAGGTTGTTTTCCGCAAGGTCTACGCTGAAGAGCAGGACCCAAGTCAATGGGACGTGCTGCGCTCGGCTGCGGAAGAAGTTGGCTTGAACGCAGATGAAATGCAGCATGAAGTTGAAAACGAGAAATATACGGCGGGCGTCGCGGAGCAAGTGCAGTGGGCATACCAGGTCGGGGTAACCGGTGTGCCAACCTATGTGATCAACGACCGTTATGCGGTTGTCGGCGCGCAACCATATGAAGTCTTTAAAAATGCACTCGAGCAGATCTTGAAATAGTCAGGAGGAGCACTCCAAAACAGATGATCCAAAGATCAAGTGGGGCGGGTCGCGCGATCCGCCCCCCTTTCTTTAACAGGCAGAACGATCAAGGCGAATGGGTATAAAATAATAAAGTGCCTGGAACAATTGCCGAATGGTAGGTCGTCTATTTATTAGCGAGATTGATGATGAATAACTCACTCCAACAGGGTATTGCGGCGTTCAAGGCTGGGAATAAAGCAGAAGCGAGAAGAATATTCATTTCATTTATAAAACAAAACCCGCAGAGTGAGCCTGGCTGGGAATGGATGTACAAGGTCTCACTCAATAATAAAGAACGTATCCATTGCTTAGAACGAATCTTGCAGATTAACCCGGGTAATCAAAAAGCCAAACAGCGCCATATTGAACTGCTTGGGCCGTCCTCTCAGACAGAGGCCTCTTCGAGTATTGTGAAGACCTCAAAAAATAGTATTCCCACAGCCAGGGCCAATCTACGGATCTTAGCTGGCGTCATGGCAGGCTTTTTTCTGCTGGCCGTTTGTTCCCTGCTGGCGGTGGCCTCCACCCAACTGGCGAGCCAGAAGAATCATCTAAGTTACGCTTGTTTCTTTCGTTCATTGAGGGGCGAACAGGTCTGTAATCTCTCTTCACCGGCAGCCACGCAGCCGGGAATTGATCCTCCTTTTCCAACGGGCACACCGGTCTTTTCCGCCATGGGGACGATGACGTTTACGCCAACCGTCACGTTCATGCCAACTTCCACGGCTATGCCTGCACGAGCTTTTACCCCGACAAATTTACCAACCTTTGTTTCGTCATATACACCTTTGCCGGCTGACGCATGGCGCAAGTGGCCGATTGTTCCCGAGTTTTCCTCGCGGGCACAGCAGATCCTCTATGCTGCTGTGCGTAGCCCCAATCTGGATTCTCATACGTTCGTCAAAGTCGGTGATTGCCAGATGAGCGCCGGAATATTCCTGGCCGGCTATGTAAATGGAAATTATCAAGTCCCGGAGGGATATCAGCAGACAGTTGAATGGTTTTCTGAAAGTATGGTGACCGATGATATCACTGCCGTGAATGGATATGGAATTAATACGGTCTTAGACTCGGCCTTTGGCTTGCCGCGCGGACATGATCAGTGCCTGGCGAATGAAACACCGCTCGATTGTGAATTGCGCACCCGCCGACCCATCGTCGTACTGGTTGGAATGGGGACAAACTGGATTCCCAAAGGGGAGGTGAGCTTTGAGAGACACTTGCGGGAAGTCGTGGATACAATTCTAAAAACCGGAGCATTGCCCGTCTTAGCCACCAAGGCAGATAACGTGGAAGGGGATTGGAAGTTGAATCAAGTCATTGCCCAAGTTGCTTATGATAATGATCTGCCACTCGTGAATGTCTGGCTTTCGGTGCAGGAGCTGCCTAACCACGGTCTTGAAAAACCGCCCAGGCAAGTTTACCTGACCGGCGATGGCTGGATGAAGCGCAACTATGCCTGGCTGGTTACTTTGGAGCATGTGCGCGCTGTGTTGACGAGATGATCATATTCTCTCGTCACTTCAGGAAATACTTCTCCCAGATCCTTTGCCTGGCTGCCTCGGGAAGAAAGGAAGCTTCATAGGCGTAGCCATTGCAAGCCGCAATGTTCTCCAGGCTCATACCGAGGATCTCGTGGGCAATGCGGTATTCATTGTTGAGGTTGGTCTCAAGCACCTCGGGATCATCTGAATTGATCGTCACCCTCACACCCAGATCAAACAATTTCTTGAGGGGGTGCTCCTCGATAGTCCGCACCGAGTTCGTCAGATAGTTACTCCACGGATTCACTTCCAGCGTGATGCCACGTTCCTTGACCAGATCCACAACAGATGGATCTTCGATACTATGGATGCCATGCCCGATCCGATCAGGATTCGCCAGCTTAATCGTCTCCCTGATAAAGAACGGAGGTGTGTCTTCGCCGGTGTGGATGGTTACTTTCAACCCGGCGTTCTTTGCCTTTCTAACCGGCTCAACAAACTCACGCAGTGGAAAGTCCCGTTCGCTATCTGCCAGGTCGATGCCGAGGATATAATCCTTGTGGCGGATCGCCCAATCCACGGTTTTCACACAAGACTCAGGTCCCAGGCTGCGTGAGGTAATGGCGATCAGGCCAATGGCCATATCAAACTCACGCTCAGCCCGCTCTTTGGCGCGGAGAATTCCCTCCAGAGCCTCGTCCCAGTTTAGATCGTGGCCGCGGAATGCCCAGTCTGGTGAGAAGCGGACCTCGAAGAGCCGGATGTTTTGTTGGGCGGAATCCTCAAACAGCTCCCAGGCGATGCGTTCCACAACCTTTGGCGAGGTGATACTGTTTTGGAAGATGGCAAAAGCCTCCAGCACGGCGTGCAGGTCACGCAGTTGATCCAATACTTTGACATGCCGGTCTAATTCATACAAATTATAAGATGGCAGCCGCAGGTTGTATTCTTTGGCGATGTCGAGGATCGTCTGTGTACGGATCGCTCCCTCGAGGTGGCAATGAATTTCAATTTTCGGGATGTCGTTGTATTTCGGGTCGAAGTTTTTCATGAGAATATCTCTTTTGATTACGTTTGTTCGCAGTTCGATTTGCTCAAAACTCGAGCAAACGTGACCTACGATGCCAGTCGTAATACAGTTTGCAGCAAAACATTGGCACCATTGACGCAGTCTTCCCACTCCGTAAATTCACGTGCCGAGTGGCTCGCGCCCTCCTTCGATGGAACGAAGATCATGCCCACCGGACATAAGCCATCGAAAGATTGTCCATCATGTCCCGCGCCCGAAGTGAGCGAGATATGACTCAATCCCAGATCGTCACAGGCGCTTGCAAAGGCTTGCTGAACTTCAGCATTCATCAGGGAAGGCGAATGCCGCCCCAGTGATTCAATTTCTAATTCCAAACCGAAACGCCTGGCTTCCTGGCGAGCGCATTCCAACAAGGCAGTATCAAGCCGTTTGAATTCCTCTTCATCTGAAGAACGGAATTCGAGTGCTACATTCACCCGCGCTGGGACAATATTGAACGCCCCCGGGGTAAATTCCATATCCCCGACATTGACCACACAATTCGGGAAATCCCTCATGAGGATCTCACGGGCTGCCAGCGTAAAGGCGCTGGCACCGAGCGAGGCATCCAGCCGGTCATCCAGCGCGGTTGTCCCAGCATGGTCGGCGCGCCCGATAAACACTAAGCGATATGACCAGATGCCAACAATCGCAGACACAATGCCAATCTTGACGCCTGCGCGTTCGAGCCGCTTGCCCTGCTCGATGTGCAGCTCAAGATAACCTGCCAGTGACTCTTTCGGACGGGCTGCGCTCAATATGCTTTCATCGGATAACCCGGCCCGCTCCATCCCTTCCAAAAGTGCTGCACGCCCCCCGCGGGGATTTTGCAGGATCTCAGGCTTCAGGCGACCTGCCAGAGCTGCACTGCCCAGCAGACCGACCAGGGTGCCTTCTTCATCCGTGAAGTCAATCGCCTCCAAATTGACCCTGAGCCCAATTCCCGCCTCCTTGATCGTTCTCAGTACCTCGAAGGCAGCCATGACCCCCAGCGCACCGTCGAAGCGACCGCCGTTGGGAACAGAATCAAGGTGAGAGCCAAGGAGGAGAGTGTGCGTCATTGCGAGGAGCGTTCGTTGCCCCGACTGCGAAGCGTCCTGCAAGGAGGCAATCTCATATTGAGCCGAAGATTGCTTCGTCGCTTCACTCCTCGCAATGACGGGTAAGATAGCAGAATGATTGCCTGCACCATCGGTACGAAATTCCAAACCTGCTTTCTCGATCTGTTCACGGAACCATCTGCGTGCGGCCAGATGTGCTTCGCTGAACGTTGGACGATGTACGCCGCCCTCGCGCTTCGATACGGCTGCGCCACTCAGCGCAGCGCCTGTCGCGCCGATTTTTGCCAACTCATTAAAGGCGGCCAGCATTCGATTCGAATTGACCCGAAGGTTACTCAATGCATCTGGCATGACACTCACTCCTCCCGGTTCGGGAACCTGAAACCCTGAATGTTCGTCATAAACAGGAATCACATTTTACTATTATCTTGATTCTGCTCTCTAAAAACAATTCGATACGCTCTGTCCAATTCCATAACACTTCTTTTTCATTCCCCAATCGCTCCGACAATCCTCTAGTAATCCTGTACTCATCCTGTACTCATCCTGTAGTGGTCTCCGGCTTGTCCTACGGGCCTCATTCGAACTGGTAAGGAACCGGGATAATCCTTCAGCGCTGGCAGCCTTTGCTCTCCCAATGGCTATCTGTTTATATCAAGAGCCATAGTCTCCAGTTTGGATCATTACAAATCTGAACCAATTTTCCGAGTGTAACCTTTTGGTGCTTGCAAATTTGTTGGGTTTGACTATAATAACTCGCAATCCCGACATCTTATATCTTTTATGTCAGAGTAAGTGGTTTGATTTTATAAATAAGTTATTCTTTTATTGGATGGACCTCAAGAGGAGGAAATCACTGTGGATCGTCTCAGTTCCCGTCAATTGTTGATTCAAGAGAAATAGTGTGACCATCAGCCTCCGCCCCGCTTTGGCCGGTGATGGTGAGTTCCTATTCTCCGTGTATGCGAGCACGCGCATGGAGGAAATGGATCTGTTGGACTGGAATCCTGCGCAAAAAGAAGCCTTTTTGCGGATGCAATTCCACGCCCAGCGCCAACAATATCAGTTTACCTACCCCGACGCAATCCATCAAATCATCGAATTCAATGGCGTTCCCGCCGGTCGGTTGCTCGTCGACCGGGCTGAGAACGAAATCCTTTTGGTGGATATCGCCCTTTTACCAGATTTTCGCAATCTGGGATTGGGCGCCTCGCTTCTCCGCAGTTTGCAGGCGGAAGGCAACAAAATCGTCCTGCATGTTATCAGATCAAACCCGGCTGTAAATCTATACCAACGGCTGGGTTTTATTTTTGTGGGAGAAGAGGCGTTTTACTCAAAAATGGAATGGTCCCCTACCGCAGTCCGCAACTTTCCGTGGCCGGGCCTGCGTGTTCCAATGTATCGCCCGGCAAGCCTGGGAAATTGGTCACTCAAAAAAGTGAAGCAGGTGGCCCAGTTTGGCTACTTCATGGATTGGCAGGGACAGGGCGACATCGACGCGCTGTACTACGCGGAGCAGACCTGGATGTCGAACGCCCGGGATGAAGTGGACAGCCAGACACCTCATATCGCTGCGGCATTTGGCCATACGGTGCTGATGGGCGCCGGAATGGGGATTGCCCTCTGCAATCTATTGCCCAAGCCAGACGTCACGCGCCTGACGCTGATCGAACGCGATCCTCTGGTCATCGAACTTCTTCGTCAATCCACTGATCTCAAGACCTGGCCTGGGATCGGAAAACTTCGGGTTGAAATCAGGGATGCCCTCGCTTATCTCCCGGACCTGCCCGTGGACCACCTCTATGCCGACATCTGGGCCACGCCCGGTGAGCCACAATCGATCCCGGACATGCAAAGGATCCAGGCGAATGTGCGCGCAAAGCAGGTGGGTTGGTGGGGACAGGAACTTCTTTTCCTGGACTGGCTGGCTGGAGAGACTCCCACGGTGGAGAATTATTCCGATTGGGCAGGCGAGCTTGGCCTGCCGCTCATCGAACAGGGCAACCCTGCCTATATCGGTGCCGTTGAACAGGTTTCCAGGAGCTACTGTTACCGGATGTTCCGGAATGATCCCGCACGCGCCAAATCGGCACAGCTCGCCTGATATCAGAAAGAGAATTACCGCATGTTAAAAGATTGGACCTACGCCTTGTTTGCGAAGAACCAGAACACTACCTTTGCGGTGGGACATCCGCGCTGGGGGGATGTGATAGTCGAGTTGGTCAGTGTTTCGGATTTGCGCGAAACCCCACGTCAACGTATGTTCTCGCTGATATTTCGCGGACCGCTGGACCGGCCACTGGAGCAGGGCTTGTATCCCATGTCCCATGCAATAATGGGTACCGAGAGCCTGTTCCTCGTCCCCATCGCGCGTGAAATGGACGGTTTTCGTTACGAAGCGGTTTTTAATAATCTGGTGCAATAGAACATGGAACAGATCGCTGCCTACAGCCTCCGTCCTGTGCGAGAGGCAGATGAAGCCCTTCTGTTAGAGATCTATTCCAGTACTCGGGCGGAAGAGCTGGCGCTCGTCCCCTGGGATGCGGCACAGAAACAGGCTTTTTTGCAGATGCAGTTTTCCGCCCAGCAAAAGCATTACCGGGCTTACTTTCCCCAGGCAAAGCACGAAATGGTCCAGGCAGAGGGACACTCCATCGGACGATTGTATGTTGACCGCCGCGAAACCGAAATTCGCATTCTGGATATCACCTTGTTGCCGCAGGCACGCGGGCGCGGCATCGGAAGGCAAATCATCCTGGACTTAATGAAGGAGGCAGAGTACCAAAATAAACCCTTATCCGTTTATGTTGAGAGTTTCAACCGATCTTTGGGATTGTTCCAAAGACTGGGATTTGTCAAAACGGAAGAAAACGGCGCCTCATGGCTAATGGCATGGCGCGCCGATGCGTAACTTTATCGTTATCAAAGGAGACGAACTATGAGCCAGCCATTTATTGGCGAAATTCGCATATTCGGCGGCAACTTTGCCCCGGCAGGTTGGGCATTTTGCAATGGGCAGTTAATGCCCATCTCGGAGAATGATGCCCTCTTTACCTTGATTGGCACGACCTACGGCGGTGATGGACAGGAAACGTTTGGCCTGCCAGATCTGCAGGGCCGCCTGCCCATGCACATGGGAACCGGTGGGGGGCTGAGCCCTCGTACGATCGGAGAGCAGGGCGGCGTTGAAACCGTGACCCTGACCATCAACCAAATCCCTAACCACTCACATGTCCCGTTGGCTGTAGCCGGGAACGGGAATCAGTCCACGCCTCAGGGTGGGGTTTGGGCGGGTGTGACCACCTCGATCTATACTTCCAACCCACCCAACTTAGCCTTTAATGCCACACTGGGAGGCAGCACTGGGGGAAGTCAACCCCATGAGAATCTCATGCCTTACTTAGCGGTGAGCTTCATCATCTCTTTGTTTGGAATCTTTCCTACACAGAACTAAGGAAACAAAACTATGAGTCAACCATTTTTGTCCGAGATAAAGATC
>DATGYJ010000442.1:0-2365 GCA_035298105.1 Anaerolineales bacterium
GGCGTTTCCATACACGGCTCCGCCAATCGTGCCCGGGACTGTCGCCGCCCATTCGAGTCCGCCAAATCCTTTGGAGGCGCAGCGATTGGCCAGGTTGCTGAAGACAACACCCGATTCGACCGTGACCGAGGGCTGGTCGCCGCTATGAAAACGGACTCCCTTCGCCCGGTTCAATACAACAACTCCTCGCACACCTCTATCGCTCACTAACACATTCGAACCGCCTCCAAGCATGAGATAATCTATATCTAATTTTTGCAACAACTTGACAATTCGCGCCAACTCATCAGCGGATTCGGCTGTAATCAGAATATCTGCAGGTCCACCAATGCGCGCGGAAGTGTAAGGCGCAAGAGAGACATTTTCTTTGACCTTGTCGCCGAGTTTGGCGTATAAGCCATCGATGGGTCGGGTAAGTACAACCATTTTTGATTCACTCGTCTTTTTCACTTAATTTCTCGATCAGCTTCTCAACGTTCTTTTCGACTGTTTTTTCCTGGTCTTCAGAATCTTTCTTCTCTTTCTCACGTTGATGGGACTCCTTGTCAAAGAAAGAGAGGATCATTTTTAACGGTGGCAGGAAGAAGGTTTCCGGGTGAAGCCGCGGAGCGTCTTTCTTCTTTTCATCAGACATTTATTTTCACCATTCCTCTAAACTAAATTTGCTCTCAATTGATTATAGGAAGAAATTTCTTATATTTTGTTTTCAGCGTTTCGATCAATTTCAAAGCCAGCTCTTCATTCCTATCTTTTTTTGCGACGCCAGGAGGGGAATCCTTTCGGGCATTCATCAAGGTTAATTTCAACCGCAGCAAGGATAGGGTCTCAAAGCGATATGTGTGAACCTTTTGCTTGTTCATCTCCATTTACCTTTCCTGTAATCCTTTCACTACGCTGGTACTGATCTGATCGGCATCACCAGCAGAAAGCACAAGAACGACATCTCCAGATTGGAGGTGCTTTAGCAGATACTCGGTCACTTCAGGCAGGGTTTTGATGTAGCGGGCGGAAAGATGTGGCATTGCGCTCACGATTTCAGCAGATGTGAATTCCTGTTCTGGTTCGCGGGCAGCATATACTTCGGTAACAATCACCTCATTGGCATCTTTGAAGGCACGTGCAAAATCCAGGAAGAGGGTTTTCGTGCGCGAATACGTATGCGGCTGCCAGACAGCCCAAATACGTGCCTTGGGGAAGCGTGCGCGTGCACCTGAAAGTGTAGCCCTGATCTCGGTGGGGTGATGGGCATAATCATCGAAAATGCTGATGTCATTGACTGCGCCACGCAATTCAAAGCGGCGACCCGTACCTATAAATTCACTGAGAGCCCGGGCGGCCTTCTTGCGCGAGAGGCCTAATACACCAACGATTGCCAAAACAGCCAGGGCGTTGCGCACGTTATGCTGACCCGGGACCTGCAAAGAAACTTCTACGGAGGCAGAAGTTTTACTAGCCAGGTTAGTCGTGGCTACAAAATCAAAACCGCCGCGCTCGTTTGGCTTCACTGCGCGGGCCTGCACCCACAAAGGTGTATTGATCGTCATCTCGCTTTGCATGCCATATGAGACGACATTCCTGCCGTCCTTACGCACATGTGGAATCAACGCTGCCGCGCCCGCATCTTCAGCACATACAATCAATGTTCCATCTTCTGGAAGAAGATCCACAAACTTTTCAAACGCCAGGTACATAGACTCAAGTGTGGGAAAGAAATCAGGGTGGTCGTGTTCAATGCTCGTTACCACAGCAACTTGCGGCTTAAGCCCCAAAAACATGTTGTCGTATTCATCGGCTTCGATCACAAACGTCTTGCCTTTGCCTGCATGCGCGTTTACGCCAAGATTATTGACCACACCACCAACAATGAACGATGGATCGCGGCCCAGTTCAGACAAGATCCAGGCGGTCATTGCGGTCGTGGTCGTCTTTCCATGCGTGCCAGCGATGGCGATCCCGGTCTTGTCTTCCATCAGGCGACCCAGAAAATCCGCGCGTTTGTAGACGGGGATGCCCGCACGCTTCGCACCTTTGACCTCGGCGTTGTCCTCTGAGATCGCGGAGGAGCGCACCACCCAATCTGCGCCCGTTAAATTACGCGGATGATGCCCTACGTAAACCGTCGCACCAGCTTTGCGCACTTCTTCGGCAAATGGGGTCAGGGCGCGATCAGAACCGCTCACCGTATACCCGCTCTCCAACAAGAGGCGGGCGATAGCGGAAAGACCGCTGCCCCCAATGCCAATGAAATGGACATGTGTCATTTTAGCTATTCGCCTTTAGCAATGAACCTTTCCGATTAAATGTAAACAACCAACACAAACACAAACGCAAGAATAATGGCAAAGTAGATCCCGGGTTCACCCAG
>DATGYJ010000443.1:0-20869 GCA_035298105.1 Anaerolineales bacterium
TGAACCAGTTGCTTCACCAGATATGCTGACGCCCCAAAAAGTGGACCCCGGTAAGTATAGCAGACGGTCTGTGCCGGAGATGAAAGATCCAACCGATTGACGATTTCAGATTTACGATTTTCGGTTGACATTCATCGAAAATCCTAAATCATGAATGTGAAGGTCGCTTATGACCCTTGAACTCATCTTTTTCCTGATCCTGTCCCTCATTGCCATCGCGACTGCCATCGGAATGCTGTTGAGCCGCAATGCGATCTATTCCGCGTTGTTCCTTGTATTGAACTTCATTACGGTGGCGGTATTCTATTTGCTGCTGGGTGCGCCGTTCATTGCCATGGCGCAAATCACAGTCTATGCCGGGGCGATCATGGTCTTGTTCCTGTTCGTCATCATGCTGCTCGGCGCTGAGAATTTACCAAAGGCTCAAGTGTTGCCCTGGCAGAGACCATTGGCAATCACACTGGCTGCCATTCTCGCGGTGGAAGCAGCGTTTATTTTTCTGACGCGCGCACGCCCCATAGGTGAGATCGTTCCTCCTGAAACGGCAGCGAATACTCCAGCAACACTGGTGGAATTAGGCAAGGTACTATTTAGTGCCTATCTTCTGCCTTTTGAAGTCACCTCCATTTTGTTGCTGGTAGCCATGGTTGGTGCGATCGTGCTAATCAGGAAAGAGAAAAGAGTACTTTGATCATGGTCCCAATAAGTTATTACATTATTCTTTCGGCAATCCTCTTTACTACAGGTGCGCTTGGCGTGCTGGTCCGCCGCAATGCTCTCATTATCTTCATGTCGGTTGAATTGATGTTGAACTCCGCGAACCTTGCTTTTGTGGCGTTCTCGCGTAGTTATGAAATTGCCAGGGGACAACCCCTTTTCGACGGACAAATTTTCGTGTTCTTTGTCATCGCGGTCGCTGCCGCGGAAGTGGCTGTTGGTCTGGCGCTGATCGTTGAGATCTTTAAGTCCAAGCGCAGTATTGATGTGGACCAGATGAGTAGTTTGAAGGGATAGAGTTATCAAGTGTTGGTGGAGTAAGGCGAGCGTATTGCCATGCAGGCATTCTTCGCACCCGTACCGAAACCAACATGCTGCAAGTAAAAAATTTTTTGGAAATGTGGTGATCTCGATACATGGCGCACTCGCCGTTTGAGACTCAGCGCTGCTATTCGACCACCGACGGAATGAGATTGCTATGCACTTAAGCGGAACAATAAACAGCGGATTTTTGTTTTTAGCTCCATGGCTGGTCTTTGCGCCTGCTCTCGGTTTGCTCATTAATCTTATCTTTGGAAAAAGATTCAACGAAACCATGGTCGGCGTAGTAGCAAGCCTTGCCTCGGGTGCCGCGTTCATCGTTTCCGTGCTCCTGGCTTATTCCGTTTCGGCAAACCAGGGCGAAGTGCTCCGCTGGCAGTTGGCAGAATGGATCCATGTTGGCACCTTGCAGCTCGACTGGACCTTCCGGGTCGACTCATTATCTACAACGATGATGCTGGTCGTCTCTGGGGTCGGGACCCTCATCCATATCTATGCCATCGGATATATGCACGAAGATGTGCGCTTCAAAAATGATCCGGGACGCTATCCCCGTTTCTTTGTATTCCTGAACCTCTTTATCGCCATGATGATGATCCTCGTCTCAGGCGATTCCTACTTAATGCTCTTCGTTGGCTGGGAAGGTGTCGGTCTGTGCTCGTTCCTTCTGATCGGGTTTTGGTATGAATTGGATACATTGGGGCGCCCTTCCTGGTCGAATTCAAATGCCGCCAAGAAGGCCTTTGTCGTTAATCGTATTGGTGATTTTGGCTTCCTGATCGCGGCTTTCATTATGTTCTGGAATTTTCGTTCATTCCAATTCGATCAGGTCTTTGCCACCGCTCAGACCGTTGCGCCTGGTGTGATCCTTGCCATTACACTTTTTATGCTCGTGGGCGTAGCTGGCAAGTCTGCACAAATCCCGCTCTATGTCTGGCTCCCCGATGCGATGGCCGGCCCTACTCCCGTCTCAGCGCTCATTCATGCCGCGACGATGGTGACTGCAGGTGTTTACCTGATCACACGTTCAGCGCCGTTATACATGCTGGTGCCGCAAGCTCAATACATCGTTGCACTGACCGGCGCTGTCACTGCCCTCTTCGCCGCCACGATTGCCGTTGGTCAATATGACATCAAGAAGGTGTTGGCGTATTCCACCATCTCACAGCTTGGTTTCATGGTTGCGGCCGTTGGGATGGGGGCATTCGTGGCGGGCATGTTCCATCTCGTCACGCACGCCTTCTTCAAAGCTTTACTCTTCCTCTCGGCTGGCTCGGTCATTCTTGGCGTGGAGCGTGGGCATCACCATTTAGAACACGAGCATGCGCATCATGATAATAATCATGGTAAAGGAGAGGGGAAAGCAGAAGTCTTTGATGCGAATGACATGCGTAACATGGGCGGACTTCGCAAGACCATGCCTGTGACGTTCTGGCTCTATATGATCGGCACGCTTGCTCTGGCGGGCATCTTCCCGTTTGCAGGTTTCTGGTCGAAAGATGAAATTCTTGCAGACGCGTTCAGTGAAGGCTTTACTTTAATTTATTGGCTATTGACAATTGCCGCGTTCTTCACGGCTTTTTACATGGGACGCCAGATCTGGATGGTTTTCTTTGGTGAGCCTCGCCATGCAGCTGCTGAACACGCTGAAGAAAGCCCAGGGATCATTACGGTTCCTTTGATGATCCTGGCATTCTTATCGATTGTGGGCGGTGCCCTCAACCTGCCAGGATTGCATACCCTGACGGCATGGCTTGAACATACCATTGAAGTTCATGCGGGTGAGTTTGTTTGGAGTGTTGCGATCATTTCAACCTTATTAGCTTTAGTTGCGCTTTATATTTCCTGGCTTATTTATGGACGCAATCCACTCAGGGCGGGCGAGACGGATCCCCTCAAGCGAACCTTAGGCCCTGTCTTCACCGGCGCGGAGCGCAAATGGTTTGTAGATGAGCTATATCAAGCCATCATCGTCACGCCCTTCGTCGGCACAGCTCGGTTTCTCGCAGATGTGATCGACTGGCGCTTCTGGCATGATTGGTTCCACGAGACTGCCGTTGCGGGCACATACAACTGGATTAGTAATATAGGCCTGAATCGCTATGCCGATCAGCGAGGTATTGATGCGTTTGCGAATGGCTTGGGCAACGTCACACAATGGTTGTCCGTGATCCTACGCAAGGTCCAGAATGGATTCGTGCGGTCATACGCCTTATCCGTATTGCTGGGCGTAGTTCTGATTGTCGGTTATTTGATTTTGAAATAATCCCTCACCCTGACCCTCTCCCTTTCGTACCGAGCGGAGAGAGGGAATTCGAGGTAAAACATGGAATTTCTTTTGCAACCTCTGACTCTTCTAACGTTCTTCCCGTTGGTGGGTATCTTGATTTTGTTCTTTATTCCCGGTGAGAGGAAGAATGCGTTGCGCTGGACCGCACTCATCGTCACTCTTATCACATTTGGGATATCGCTCTGGGTGTTGAGCATGTTCGACCCCTCCGACCCCAATCTGCAGCTGCCGGCGAAATATAACTGGATTCAGGTTGCAGGTTGGAATATTCAATATTATTTAGCCGTGGATGGACTGAGCATCCTGTTGGTTTTGCTCACCACCTTCCTGACGCCGCTCTCCATCCTTTCCACCTGGACAGCGGTTGAAGAACGTGTCAAGGATTTTATGATATTTTTCCTCCTGCTGGAAACCGGCATGCTGGGTGTTTTCCTCGCGCAGGACTTATTCCTCTTCTATATCTTCTGGGAATTTACCCTCGTGCCAATGTATTTCATCATTGGCATCTGGGGCGGCCCCCGCCGCATTTATGCCGCGATCAAGTTCTTCCTGTATACGATGGCCGGCTCGATTTTGATGTTGTTGGCGATTTTGTGGCTGGGCATTTATGGCGGGACGTTCTCTGTGCCTGATCTGATCGCACAACATAATATTCCGACAAATATTCAATGGTGGCTCTTCCTGGCCTTCACCGCCGCGTTTGCGATCAAAGTCCCCATGTGGCCCCTGCATTCATGGCTGCCTGATGCACACGTGGAAGCGCCAACAGCCGGCTCTGTCATTCTGGCAGGGGTCATGTTGAAGCTGGGCACCTACGGGTTTCTGCGCTTCAACATCCCACTCTTCCCTGAAGCCACCGTCAGAGCTGCGCCCTGGATCGCGCTCTTCGCTACCATCGGTATTATTTATGGCGCAGCAGTCTCCTATGCCCAGGCAGATGTCAAGAAGTTAGTTGCTTATTCTTCCGTAAGCCACCTTGGTTTCGTGATGCTGGGGCTGTTTGCTCTCAACTCACAGGGCATGCAGGGTGCGATCCTGCAAATGATCAATCACGGACTTAGCACGGGTGCACTGTTCCTGCTCGTGGGCATGATCTACGAACAGACTCACACCCGTGAACTCAAGGTCTATGGCGGCTTATGGAAGGTCACGCCTATTTTCGGCACGATCATGTTGATCGTCGCGCTCTCTTCGATGGGCTTGCCCGGGCTCAATGGCTTCGTCGGAGAGTTCACTATTCTGCTCGGTGCGTTTGGTTCACTTGCGATCAATAATGTCTGGTTCGCAGCGATTGCTGCGATCGGTGTGATCATGGCGGCTGTCTATATTCTCTACATGTTCCAAAAAATGTTCCTCGGGCCCCAGGGAGAGATTGTCGAGGAGGTCAAGACCCATGGACATGGTCTGCGCGACCTCAACTGGCGCGAGATTGCCATCATGGTCCCCATTCTCATTCTTATCTTTTGGATTGGTCTATATCCCAAACCTTTTTTTGCACTCATGGGCCCCGCGGTTGACCAACTGGCTGCCAGCCTTTCCAATGTCGCAATGACCATGCACTAAAACATCATGACACCAGCTGACTTCTCCACTATCCTGCCGCTTAGCCTGCTGACTGCCTGGGCTTGTGTATTATTGCTGGTCGACCTTTTCATTCGGAAGGAACGGAAAGGGATCACGGCTCTGCTTGCGGCTCTTGGGTTGGCCCTGACACTTGGATTTACCCTGGCACAAATCGGCATCCAGCAAACGGGGCTGAATGGCATGGTCGTTCTCGATGGGTTCTCGACCTTCGTCAATGCGTTGCTCCTCGTCAGCGGCCTGTTGGGTGTTGCCCTTGCCTATGGATACGTTAAACGCATGGGTCTTGAACGCGGTGAGTATTACATTCTCTTGCTCTTCAGCGTCACAGGTATGATGCTCATGGCGCAGGCCGCCGATCTCATCATGGTCTTTCTTTCGCTGGAGCTGCTCTCCATTCCGCTCTACGTTCTGGCTGCATTTGCCCGTCCGAAAGTTGAGTCAGAAGAGGCTGGGCTCAAATACTTCCTGCTGGGTGCGTTCGCAACCGGCTTCGTCGTTTATGGCACGGCGCTGGTCTTCGGGGCAACCGGCTCGACGAACCTCACTGCAATCGTTGCCTCCGCCTCAGGCGGAAGTTCGAACCTGGTCCTATTATCCATTGGCTCTGCCCTCATCCTCGTTGGGCTTGGCTTCAAGGTCGCGGTCGTGCCATTCCATATGTGGACTCCCGATGTCTACCAGGGAGCACCCTCCGCCGTGACAGCCTTCATGGCTTCCGGCGCGAAGATCGCGGGCTTTGCCGCCTTGTTGCGTGTCTTTGCAACGGCCTTTCCTTCGATTGCCGCTGATATGACGGGGATCTTCTGGGCAGTCTCTGCCTTGACGATGATCCTCGGTAATGTCATTGCCATCGCTCAGTCGAACATCAAGCGCTTGTTGGCTTACTCAAGTATTGCACATGCAGGTTATATCCTCATGGCATTCGTGCCGTATGGAAATGCGGATCCTGCCATTCGTAATACTTCTATTGCAGCAGGACTTTTCTATCTGGTTTCTTACGCACTCACCAACTTTGGTGCCTGGAGTGTGGTCATTGCTCTCGAAAGATCGGAGGGGCGAGGCCTGGAGATTGGAGATTATGCCGGTCTTGCACGCAAGCACCCTGCTCTCGCTGCCGCGATGACGGTCTTCATGCTATCTCTGATTGGGCTCCCACCCACATTAGGCTTGATCGGCAAAATTTACTTGTTCCGTGCCGTGATCGACGGTGGATTTTATGGCTTGGCAGTCATCGGCGTCTTGACCTCTCTCGTCTCCGCATACTACTACCTGCGTGTGGTTGTGATCATGTACATGCGTGAGGGTGAACCGGAAACGGAGCACGAATCGTTCCTCGATCTCACGACGATTGCTACAGCAGTTGCTACCGTTGTGATCAGCCTGGTGCCGCAGTTCCTGTTTGCCTGGGCAAGCAGTGCAGTGTTAAAGCTGTTCTAACGCCCTCGCGCTCCGGCTCGCTTCCGGGACTATACCGGCAGCCTACTTCCTTTTGGCCACAAGGAAGATGTAGCGAGCGGCGCTGGTCGAGGCGTTCTAAAAGCAGATGCCACTCCGAATCTAACCAATCAAAAGTGAAGCAAAAGACCTCTGGCGTTACCTGATTGCGCCAGAGGTCTTTCTTTGTGGGTTAAAAAACGCGAATGGGCGTAGTCCTCCCTGATTTTGGCGAGGCCTTACCCGGCTGACTCTCTCGAGCATATTTCGCTTTTCTCTCGCTGTGCCTAAATGGTGCCTATATCATGCCTATAAGGTGCCTATATCCTGGCTATATCCTCCCGTGGCTTCTCATTCGTTTTAAGTCCGCTATGCCCTGAGTAATCCGATGGCGGGCTTTCCATGCTGAGCAGTGAACGAAGCAAGCCGGCCGTCCGAGTCGGCGCTTAAGGATTCAGCCACGTGGCTGAATAGTTTAGTAAGATGTTTTTGATTGAACGTTTTATTATGCGGCGTTGAGTTGATAAATCTGGATGAGGTTGCCACAAGTATCATTGAACACAGCCGCCGTTGTCATGCCCATGTTCGTGGGCTCCATTGTAAACTCGACCCCCAAATTTCTCATGCGCTCATACTCTTGTTGAATATCCCGCACTTCGAACGCCGTATACGGTATTCCATCTTTCATCAGAGCTTCCCTGAGGGCCTTCATAGCAGGGTAATAAGCATTTGGCTCAAGGAGTAATTCAGTCCCTTCAGGATCTTCAGGTGAGACAACGGTTATCCAGCGGGCACCCTCTCCCAGGGGAATATCTCGCTTTTTCATAAAACCTAGCACCTCTGTATAAAACTTTAAAGCTTTGTCATAGTCTTCAATAGGTACGCTGGCCAGTGTAATTTTCATACAAATTATCCTTTCCTGAGAATTTGTGTGGCAGTGGGGCAATCAAGTTGACGAAACTCCCTGGGGCTGATGCCAAACTGCTGTTTGAACGCTTTGCTAAAAGCAGCATGAGTATCGTAGCCGGCAGCCAGCGCCACTTCAGTAATATCCACCGCACCCATGCGTAGTTTGCGCCCGGCACGTTCCAGACGCAGCCGGCGAACATAGCTGGCAGCGCTCTCGCCAACCTGAGCTGTAAAAACGCGATGGAAGTGCGGCACAGAGAAACCGGCAATGCTCGCCAGGGTTTCCCGATCGAGTGGCTCGTTGATGTGCTCACGAATATAGCGCATCACATCTTCAATACAATCAGAATGCGTTTGAAGTACCTGGGGCTCGTTCAGCATACCTGAACTATAGTATATCAGAACAGTTGTTCGCTACTCCAAATATATCATCCGAAGTCTGTCTTAAGTTCTGTTGGCATGAACGAGCAGCGAGAGGGATTTATCATTGCCCGTTTGCCAATGTTTTCAACGATTCTCCCGTAAGGCGAAACACCGTCATATCCTCCAGTGGGACCGCGCCGAGGCGCCTGTAGAATTCGATTGCCGACTCATTCCAGTCGAGCACTGCCCATTCGAATCTGCCACAGCCGCGCTCGACTGCAAGTCTGGCAAGGTAGATCAGCATTGCTTTTCCAATGCCTTGACTGCGAAATTCCGGCAGGATGAACAGATCTTCAAGATAAAGTCCAGGCTTTCCAAGGAAGGTCGAAAAGTTGTGAAAGAAGATCGCAAAACCAACGGGCTGACCAGCGAGTCTTGCGATAATGACTTCAGCATATCGCCGCGAACCGAAAAGCGACTCCCGCAGGGTTGCTTCTGTTGCCATCACTTCATGGGACAGCCGTACATAATCCGCAAATTCCTTGATAAAGGAAAAGATAAGCGGAAGGTCACTTTCAGACGCTGGGGCAATCTGTATGTTTGTCATGGTTAGCCACCTTTTAGGCAGAAAAGAAAGAACAAGATCAGGGACAATCTATGATAATCCATACCGCCAGCGGAAACTCATTTGGCTCGCATTGCCGCAGTCATTTTTGTTCGAATCTCGTCGACAGTCCAGAACTGTCCTGTTTGCTCGACCTGATGGACCATTTCAACGATGGCGGCATTGAAAGGCGTCGACCTACCCAGTTGCTCTCCCAGACGGACGATCTCTCCATTCAAGTAGTCAATTTCGGTGGGTCTGCCTCGACGAAGGCTTTGTAACGTTGAGCCCAAAAGCGGCCACTCACTTCGGACGCGGCGCACACTGAACGCCAGCAGCCAACCGGCGAGAGGCGGGGGTAATATCCCCAATATTTGAAAAAGGGTAACTGATGCCTCAGGAAGTGCCTCTAACCGAATCCCGGCCTGCCTTACAACTTGTAGCCCTTCCCGCATTACCCGTGCCGCGAGTTCACGGAGATATAGGTCTGCATACACTTCGTGAAGTGACACGTTCAAGAGGGCCGGGAAAGCGTTGTTCAAATTGAAGATCAGCTTCAACCAGTGGACGCCCTGAATATTGGCAGAGAGACTCGTTGGGGCGACATGCTGAAGAAGAGCGACAAGCGAATCCAGTTGAGTATCACGATCTCCGAATGGACGCCCGATGACCAATGAACCTGGATACGTCACCGTCACTTTGCCGGGCATCAGACAGGTGGCGCTAATATTGACTACGGCGCTGATGATCTGTGCCCGAGGCACGACAGTAGCAGCCAGTTCATCACTTCGAACGCCATTTTGAAAGGTCACCAAAGTTGTGTTTGTAAAAAAGCCTTTATTCGCTTGTAAAGCCGTCAGTACATCCTGTGTCTTTACCGTAAGGAAGGTGAAGTCGGGCCGGAAGTCAAGCTTGTTGGTGACTGGGAGCCTGGCAACAAAAGACCCGGATACGCCATCGATGTGCAGTCCGCTTCGGTGGATCGCATTCACCTGCTCGGAACGCCCGATCAGAGTTACATCTTCACCCGCGCGGCTGAGAAAGCCTCCCAGCACACTCCCAATTGCGCCTGCGCCGAGTATCGCAATTCGCGTCATAATCTTCTCCAATGAGATATTTTAATAGGATGCAAAGAATATTGCCGCCCGCAATGCAGGCAAACCCGGAGCGCTCTGGAGTGTTTCATCTTTGACCTATCCGTTATTTTCTGCCTTTGTTTTTGATGCTGATTTCCGTATTGACCACAGGCTTTAATACAACGCACGATAGATCACTTCACCCCCAAGTGTTACGCAGATCTTACCCTATTCAGGTTAACCATAATTCCCTTGCAAATTTATATTCAGGCGATGCCCCCGCCGTCTCGCGACCGAAGGGAGTGCCGAAGGTGGACGGCGGCTCGAGCAGGGAAGATCTGTTAGGCAACATATGTTAATCAGAATAATTCATTAGTTGACTTTTACCTGAATAAATCAGTAAAAACCGGGACCGTCATTTTGTAGTTACTTTACCACTCGGAATCCAAGATGTGTGACGCCGGGCGCCTCGACCACCCGGATACATTGCAGTTCAGTTGGATGGATATTCAGATGATCGAACAGCCGGACCCCATTTCCGAGCAGCAGCGGCGCGATGTCAACATGAATCTCATCCATCAGACCTGCGTTGAGGCACTGTTGCAGGATGCTGGCGGTGCAAACGACGACATCCTTATCTCCGGCGGCTTTCCGGGCCTGCCGGATGGCGCTTTCAATCCCATCTGTGACAAAAGTGAAGGGTGAGCCTTCATGAACCCATTCGTGCGGCACGCTATGAGTGACAATGAAACAGGGCGATCCGGGGGGATGACCGCCCCAGGCCCTGGCGATGTCAAAGGTTCTTCTTCCCCACACCCCTGCTCCATATGTCGCTATCGCTTCCTTAAGGATTTTGGCGCTCTGCGGCGAGACTTTGAGTACCGGAGAGCCACTCCCTACTGAAATCTCGGTGTCGCCGCTAAAGTACCACTTGAAGAGTGCCTCACCACCATCTCCCAAACCATTGTCTGGGTTGTCGTTCGGGCCAGCGACAAAACCGTCCAGCGACATGGTCATGTTGAAAACAACTTTTCGCATGAACCTCTCCTTTCGCTCTAAATTGAACCTGGCTCAAGAATGAGATGAGCCTCTGGCCAATCCCTTGAAACTCTGATGAGCAGTTAAGTATTTATCCTAAAACTCTCTTTGCCCTGAGTCGAAGAATCGGCGTTCTGGCCACTTCCTGTGTTTCGACTGCGCTCCTCGCCCTTCGACAGGCCAGGGTCGCTCATCGCTCCGCTCAACACGAACGAGTCTTCAGGTTTGGATGGATCCTAAGCTACTTTTGCGATCTTTTCCAGAACTTCATCGAGGCGCTCGTATCCATCAACGACGCCGTGCTCCATCCCAGACTGGATCATGCCGTCTCGATCAGAAACAGATTGAAAGACAGACTGAGTTGTGATTCGGGTCCGGTTGCCCGGCAGAGCTTCAAACCTTGAAGTTTCAAGGACAACGTGTCCGGATTCGGGCAGCCCTTCAAATTCAAATGTGCCGATAATCCTTTCGGGGGCAGTGATCTCATGGTTCACGCCATGAAATGCATATTCGTTCCCATCTTTATCCTTTTGAATGAACCGATACCTGCCGCCGCTCACGGGTTCAAAAGTTTCAAACCTCGTGGTGAGGTCACGTGGACCCAGCCAGCGAGCATAAAGTTCCGGATCCGTATGCGCTTTGAAAACAAGCTCGCGCGGCGCATCAAACTCCCTGGTGATGAAGAGTTCCTGCTTGCCCGGCTCGGCTATGATGGTTGTTTTATTCTTCTTGGTGGACATCTTGTCTCTCCTTTTTTTGAAGATCCTGTCAGACTGCATTTATTCGGTCGAAAATCCTGTTCGGGTATCCTTCAAGGGATACTCAATCCTTTAATGATCCTGGTTCATTAGCGGTTTTCAGTGTCCCGGATTCGTTCACCCGCATTCGTATTTGCGGGAGTCTGCTCTGTTAAGCGTGGACGGTAACAAAGACGCAGAATCCCAGATTGGTAAGTCTTGGCGCTGAACAAGTCCAGCTCAACCTTGCCGGTGAACACACTTTTCCCCTTACCCAGGGCGACCGGCTGCACCATAAACACATATTCATCGATCAAGCCCAGCCGCGCAAAAGCTTGTGCGGTACGAACGCCCCCGGGTACTGCCAGATCCCTGCCGGGTTGTTGCTTTATCCTCCTTACGCCTTCAATCAGGTCGTGATCATTTTGGATCAGCAGCAACTCCGAATTCGCCCATTCGAGTTTTTCGGCAGTCTTCGAGATAATGATGCTATGCAATTTGTTGACTGCTTCTGCAATATCGCGCTCGCCCTTTGAGGCCGAAGGGTTTTGGGCAACATTCGACCAATACGGGATCATGCCAGAGGCGGTTGGGTAGCCCATAAACCCGCCATCGAGCTCTTTGAAAAAGTTTACGCTATCCCGACCCATTTCCTGATCCATAACCGGCAGCATCCAATCCAATTCATTGTTGGGACTGGCAATGAAGCCGTCAAGTGACATGGTTACATATAGAATTACTTTTCTCATCATATTCTCCTATACTTGTAAAACCTTATAAAATCATCTTTTGTCTTATAGGCAGACCCATCGGCTTATTTCTGCTTTTTTTGAAGCTCCTGCAAGACCTCATCGAGCCGGTCATAACTCTCGTTCCAATACCGCTCAAAAGGGGTGACCCAGTCGTGAATGAGTTTGAGTTTCTGCATATCGACCTGATACAGCCGCTGGCGACCTTCCGACCGTTCCCGGACCAGTCCGACCTTTTTCAATACGGCCAAATGCTTGGATACCATCGGCTGCGGCCATCCCAGCAGCTCGACGATTTCGTTGACCGATAATTGTCTCGGTCCCATCGCTTCGAGGATCTGTCGCCGCTTGGGTTCTGCTACTGCATTGAATGGATCATAAGTAGTCGGTGTGCGTGCCATGACTTCCTTATATATTCCCATATGGGAATATATATAGGCCTATTCTAGAATGTGTGTTCTATTTTGTCAAGAGGTAAATTATGAAGCTAAAGACAGATGGCAGCCGGAACGGCTGCCCTAATTATTCGCATGACGCTTCACCCCTCTATTTCGTGGTGAAATGTTACAACTGAAAACTCACCTTCTCTTTCAGTGCATTCGGCAACGCAGGTCGTTTGCTTCTCTCGATCAAAAACGTAGCCACCTCGGTGATCTCGCGGAATGCGTAATGGTGGCTCAGGGTCCCCTCCAGGTAACCGGCTCCGCTGGTACCGCCTGTGCCCACCCGCAAGCCGATCATCCGGCGTACCATCATAAAATGCCGGTAACGCCAGTTGGAGAGCAGTTCATCAATTTCGGACAAAGTATTGAGCAGTTCGAATGGCAAATGGAAGATTGGCAAGTTGCGATAAATCGTGATAAAAAGAGCCGCCCGCATCGCGGCAGGAGAAATATTCCCTCTACCTTCCTCGAAAAATACTCTATCAAACTCAGCCAACCTGCCTGCTTCATTTTCCGAGAGACTGTTCCTGTACGCATTTCGATAATCTACCCAGAATTTGTGTCTGTCGGCAGGCTCAGATGGAGTTGACTGTCTGTAATCCTGCCAATATTCGCTCTCAAAGAAAGGCATCCGTTCGAGCCATCTGATGATGAGTTCCTTAAGGGTGCTTTCAGCTTCGGCCCTACTCACTTCCTGCAAATCGGCTTCTGATAAGCTGCCTCGCCGTGTGTTTTTGTAATATTCCCTCTTATATCTCTGCTCCATTTTCAGGCCCAGTTTGGCTTCAATTAGCCTGAATTGTTTGCTCTGAAACCCCGAGGCGGGCAGCAGAAGATTTCTGAACTCCAGAAAGTCCAGGGCGGTCATCGTTTCGAGGACACTCACCTGTTGGTTGATCAGTTCCAGGATTTTTGCGATCCTCTTCAGCTTCTGAACCACCTTACTTAAGTCGTCCGAGTTATCGTTGATCCGGTCCTGAATAAAGATATGTCTCACCAGGTCGAGTTCAAAAATGATTTGTTTGAACCATAGCTCATACACTTGATGGATGATAATGAAAAGCATTTCATCATTGCCATCTTCCATGGACTTAAAGCTTTTGGGATGTTGGCTGTTCAGAATTCTATCGAGTTGAATATAGTCCGAGTAATATAACTCTTCCATTCTTGCTCCTTTTGCACATTCTTAAACCCAGTCACGTTTCAATTACTCGCCGCGCAGGGGATATTGATCGGAAGCCAGGCGATCATTCCTTCTCAGTTCAAAGATATAGGGGAATTTTATTCTCGTGGCAACCTTTTGGAGAATCACGGGGAATATCAAGGCAGCCAGAACTCCAAGAATAATATGAATGATCCAATTCTGTATATTGAATAGAACCAGTAAGATTACCCGTGTTCCCACGCCCACCAGCATATGGGCAAGAAAGATTTGGAGAGAATAAATTCCAAGCATACTTAAAAACTCAAAGATTTTCCGCCTTGAAAAATATCCTGCAAGTCCGATGCAAGCCGATATTCCGAGAATAGACAAAATCAGGAAATAGAGTGGATAGGGGCTCCCTATTAAACGTATAGGTTCAATCACCTCGGTAAAGAGATAGTATCCAGCCGCGATTAAGACCACAAACAAGATCAGGGTTACGCCAGGCGGAATCGTATTAATTTTTTGATCGACGAGATATTTCTTCAAGTAGATTCCGGCGACAAAAAAGATAAAATGACCGGAAAAGCCAAGCAGCGCAAACAGGCCCGTAGGGATTGGATAAAAAAATAATCCAAAGGCAATGACAAGTGTGATCGGTACGGAAAACTTGCCAAATGCAGCTAAGGCTGTATAAGTGACATGCATCAAAAAGAGGGCATAAATGAACCAGAACTGTCCCCAGGGCCGATAAGGAATGGCAAGTAAATCTTTCAAGCCAGTCCCTCTCTGGGTTTGGTCAGAAAAAATCACCTCGACGCTTACCTGCAAGATAGACCAGATAAAATATGGATAAGCAATGCGCCTAAATTTATCAAGGAGGTAATCCCTGGGGCCGCGCTTCCGTAAGCTGCTCTCAACGAAAAGACCAGACAGAAAAAAGAAAAGCGGCATGTGAAAGCTGTAAATGATGCTATCGGAGAGGGCAAAAAACTGTCCCGGAATTTTCAAACCGGCATGATAAGCACTGCTCAAGAGATGAGCGTAAACCACCAGAATGATCCCTATCCCTTTTGCATAATCGACCCAGTCGGACCGTGTCTCAGTCTTTGTTGAGGACATCATAGCCTAGACTCCATTTCTGGGTAAAGTATAACATTTGGAGGAATAGTAATTTTCTTAGCAAGCCCTCTATTTCATTCCAAATCGGTCATTCAGGTATAATCTGACGGCTATGACACGCGAAGCAGTCCCGCGGATCAAGGCTCTCATATTTGACTTCGATGGACTCATCCTCGATACGGAAACACCTGACTATCAGGTTTGGCAATCTATTTATCGTGAACATGGATTTGAACTGCCTCACGAAGAATGGGGAAAAATTATTGGTGGGACAGGATTTGCCCAGTTCGATGCCGCGGAGCACCTCTCGCTTCTTACACAGGGACGGTTGGATTCTCTGACCCTGCGCGCTCGCCACCACTCCGAAAGCCATGCCCTAACGCTTTCACAAACAGTTTTGCCCGGTGTGATGGATTATCTTCAGGCTGCAAAACGACTCAATCTCAAACTTGCGATTGCCTCCAGTTCACCACATTCCTGGGTGGATACGCATGCAAAACGGTTGGGCGTTTTCGAATATTTCGACAAGGTTATCTGCGCGGACGATGTGGCGGTTGGCAGGACCAAGCCAAACCCGGACCTCTTCCTCCTGGCGCTCAAGCGGCTCAACGTCCGGAAGGAGGAAGCGATCGTGTTCGAAGATTCTCCGAATGGCGTAAAGGCTGCCAAATCCGCAGGGATATTCGTCGTCGCCGTACCGAATCCGGTTACCTCCTTATTATCCATAGAAAATGCTAATCTTACACTAACGTCGCTTTCAGATTTGTCATTGACTGACTTGCTTGATAAAGTACAATAAGGAGACCAATTTTATCGGAACTTTATCGGAGGTCCCAATGACGACTCAGAAATTTAAATGGCAGGGGATTGTTTCAAAATACGCTTACCCCGAAACATGGCGTAGTCTATGGCAAGTCTTCAACTCAGTGATCCCATTCATGTTGATGTGGTACCTAATGTACCGCAGTCTCGCAGTGGGATATTGGCTGACGCTGATCCTGGCCGTCCCAACCGCTGGGTTCATGGTGCGATGTTTCATCATCTTTCATGACTGCTGCCATGGTTCGTTTCTCAGAACAATGAAGGCAAATGATCGGCTGGGATTGGTGGTTGGTGTGCTAGTGCTCACGCCGTTTTATCAATGGAAGCACAGTCATGCTATCCATCACGCGACGGCGGGGGATCTTGACCGGCGTGGCATTGGCGATGTGTACACCATGACCGTGGAGGAATATATAGCCGCGCCGTGGTACAAGAAGATTGGTTATCGCATCATGCGCAGCCCCATTATCCTGTTCACAGTCGGTTCGTTTCTCGTCTTTACTGTTACGCATCGCTTTTTTGAGAAAGGTGCAGGAAAGCGCGAACGAAGCAGTGTGATTTGGACCAATATCGCGATTGCCGCGGTCATCGGCTGGATCATGCTGGAAATTGGCTGGGCAGCTTTTCTGCTGGTGGAAGTGCCCGTCTTGCTGATTGCCTGTGGAGCAGGGGTCTGGCTCTTCTACGTCCAACACAATTTTGACCCGACCTATTGGGAGCGCAACACGGAGTGGGAGTTCTTCAATGCTGGTATGGATGGCAGTTCATTCTATAAACTCCCGAAGCTGTTGCAGTGGTTCACAGGAAATATCGGTTTCCATCACATCCATCACCTCAGTCCAAGAATTCCGAATTACAAACTGGAGAAATGTCACAACGAAAACCCCGTGCTCCAGGTGCCGCCGCTGACGTTTGAGCACAGCCTGAAGTCTCTGTTCTTTCGGTTATGGGATGAAAAAGAAAAGACATTGGTGGGGTGGAATGCGTTGAAAAAGTATCGAACTCAGACGGTAAAGGTAGAAGCGTAACAACAAGAGACTGGCGCAAGCCAGTCTCTTGTCCCAGTTTACTAATAAGATGCCACAGCTTCATTCACTGTATTATAGATCTCAATATATTGCGTCACTCCGGAAACATCCAGCACATCACGGATGTAAGAGGCAGGGTTGGCAAGCTTAAGATGCTTTCCATTGTCATGAGATAGCAGCTTGTGAATGACAATGATCGCTCGAATGCCAATACTGGTAAGGGAGACAATTTCGCCCAGATCGATGATAAGGTTGCGCATTCCATGGTCATAAGCCTGCTTTGCGGTTTCTTCCAGTTCTGCAAAATTCCCCAAATTGATGCGATCCTTCAAGTGGAAAATGGTCACCGGCACGCGTCCCTGGGCTTGTGAGATTTGCATGAGGCTCATATCTCTCCTTCGTTGAAAATGGCCAAATGATTCTGGAATCATACACCAAAATGAGGTCGGGCTCAGATGAGATTTCACTGCGGACGGTTCATTCAATTGGAGCTATCGTGCCTGGTTCTTGTTTTTATAAATTCGCATGATCCTTCGCTTGCGCTAGCCACTCATCATACAAAATAGCGTATAACAAAGTGTCCCACCACCTGCCTTTGTAAAAATGGTTTTCCCGTAATCGGCCTTCCTGTCGCATCCCAAGCTTTTCAAGCACGTGAGCTGACCCCAGGTTATCAGCCACGCACCAGGCAGTGATACGATGCAGGTTTATCTCTGAGAAACCGAAGTCTAAGACAGCTCGCGCAGCTTCTGTTGCATAACCTTTGCCCCAATAATTGGGGTCAAGTTCGTAGCCAATATCGCCTTCGTGGGCATAGACGGAGTCTCGCCGAACCCCGCAATTGCCAATGAGTTGACCTGTGGACTTAAGGGTGACAGCCAATTGGAACTTGATACGAGGGTCCTGTTTCTGATGAGCCAGAAATATTTGGATGAACTCACGAACATCCTCCGCAGTCCTTGAAGTCCATTCGTTGTAGTGCAGATATAACGGATTTTGTTGATACGCCAGCACGGCCACCCAATCCGCTTCAACAAAGTCGCGCAAAATGAGACGTTCAGTAATCAGGATCATGTCTTATCCATTTAGCTTCAATGCCAGCAAAACAAGAAACCCAAGAAAAAGCATGACTGTGGCCCACTTGAGACCAATCATTACCAGTCGGCCAGCCACAAAGCCACCCATAGTTCCCGTGGAAGGGCCGATGCGTCCACTTCTGGGATGACGTTTGCCGCTTTTGCTGCGAATACCGCTCCCATAACGAGGAGATTGCGCCGTCCAAAATCCCGGCGCCGGCGGCAAGTAGAATATACAGAGCAACCGAGGAAAACTGGTGAGGAAAATTTTTTGCCTTACTTCGAAAGTAATATAGTTCTGATCACAAGATGATTCGTCATATTAATTAATCAGTCTATCCCGAACCAGCCAATTATGGATGAGTAGTTCATATTTTGATCAATCCGCGCTGACAGGTATGCCCTCGGGTTCTGGTAATTGCTCCCTCAATTCTGTTCGCGGAGTGAAAAGGACAGTGATCATTGCCAGTACGGCAGCAATAAAGGCGATGACAAACACCAAATGGATGGCATTTGCCATAGCAGCACGCGCCCCTTGTACAATGACGACTTCCGAGCCGGGTAATGGATCAAGTAATTGCCTCACCAACTCAGGGTCGAGGTGAGAGGCAATGAGGTTTGAAGCGAGACGTGTACTGAGGGCCGCACCCATCGCACTCACGCCTAAGGTCCCACCAATCGAACGGCTGAATTGGAGGGTCGATGTGGCGGTACCAAGTTGCCGTCTCTCCACACTGGTCTGCACAGCAATGAGAAAGCCTGGGATGGAAAGTCCCATACCGATACCCATCAGCGCAACAAAGATCATCAGGGTGATCTGGTTGGTGTTCATCCCTGCGCGGGACATCAGAAAGGCACCTACGGTAAACGTGGCTGTGCCGATCAGTCCCAGCTTGCGGTAACCGATGGTAAGCAACAGGCGCGTTCCAATGATACTGGCCGTCACCCAGCCTAATAACATGGGTGTAATTGTGATGCCAGCTTGGGTAGCACTGGTATCCAATACCGCCTGGACGAACAAAGGAATGAATGAGATACTGCCAAACAAAGCCCAACCTGTCAGGATCCCGTGCATGGCGGCGGTAGAGAATAGGCGTTCACGAAAAAGATTTAGAGGTAGGACCGGGTCCGCGGCACGGCGCTCCACCCATAACAGCAGGATGAACAGTGCTATTGCGACCGCAATTAAGATCCAACTGAACACTCCGGTTTCCATTAAGCCAAGCAAGAGCATAACCACGCTGACCGTCAAGAGCGCTGCACCTGCATAGTCTATGGCGGGTCTTTCATGACTACGAGCCTGATCCCGCCATGCAAAAGCGACTAACCCCGCGGCCAGCAGACCGGGAACAATATTGATATAAAAGATCCAGCGCCAGGAAAGCTGATCGACGAGGAATCCGCCCAATAGCGGTCCAATGATGGATGAAACGCCCCACACGCCTGAGAAGAATCCCTGCATTTTGGCACGCTGTTCCAGTGTGAACATTTCACCGATCAGAATGAAAGCCAGGGGCATGATACCGCCCGCGCCGAGTCCCTGTATGGCGCGCGCAAAGATCAGCCCGGTCATGCTGTTTGCCCATCCGCACAAGATGGAACCCATCAAAAAGAGCGCCATTGCAAAGACATACAATTTGCGACGCCCATATAAATCCGAAATTTTGCCATACAGTGGAACGGAGGTCGTGGAAGCCAGCATGAATGCTGAAAAGACCCATGAGTAATGTTCCAGACCACCCAACTGCCCGACAATGGTAGGCATAGCGGTCGCAACGACCGTGGATTCCATGGAGGCTAAAAACAGGCTGAGCATAATCCCAGCCGTGACGAGAATAATTCGATTACGTGACATAAAACCTTTCACTATACATCATCCCGCCGGCGTCGTCGCGGCGACACTCAAAATACTCTACAACTTTTAACAAAGAAATCTGGGGGACGTTTCCTAGATGCGCTAAATTCTGCCAATCATACCCTACAAAAGAGGGGAATCGTCGGTAAATCTGACTATTTCCAGCAGTGGATGGCTTTCTGGAACTCTTCTGCATGACCGTTATGTGCGGCGAATGACAACTGAACATTGGCGAGGCTCGCCAACTTCCTGATTGATTCTTTTTGCTGTCCTGCGGCTTGCACGGGCTTTCCCGTAATTGTGTGCACCTGCGAGTGAGAGTTGTCCGAGGCTGGGGTTCAGCCATGCCCAGACCCATAGTTCACCAATCGTGTTAGTGGCTGTTTGCCAATCGGATAAACATTGAAGCCTATTTCATATAGCTTTTCGTGATCAAGCAGATTTCGTCCATCGAAGATAAAGGCGGGCTTGACCATGGAGTCGTAGATTCTCTCATAGTCCAGCTCAGTATAGTGGGACCATTCTGTGAGAATGGCAATCGCATGCGCATTCTTTGCAGCCACATAGGGGTCAGGTTCAAATGTTACGCGGTTTGCCAACTCTTTGAGATCATCGCACGCATTATCCATAGCATATGGATCGGTAATAACGATATCAGCCTGTTCTGCCAGCAACGCGCGGCATACTTCGAGAGCCGGCGATTCGCGTGTGTCACTGGTGTTGGCTTTAAAGGCAACTCCGAACAAGGCGACACGCTTGCCTGCCACGGTATTAAACATGGACGTAACCATATTGGCTGCAAAGCGCCTCTCCTGATATTCATTCATGATAACGACCTGCTCCCAATATCTGGCGACTTCAGGCAAACCATAGTGTTCGCATAAATACACCAGATTCAAAATATCTTTTTTGAAGCACGAACCGCCGAAGCCCACACTTGCCCGCAAGAAATACCGGCCGATTCGCTCATCGCGTCCAATGGCATTGGCTACCTCATTGATATCCGCTTCTGTTTTCTCGCATAAAGCCGAGATGGCATTGATTGAAGAGATTCGTTGGGCGAGAAAGGCATTGGCAACCAACTTGGACAACTCACTGGACCATAGGTTGGCTGTAATAATCCGATCACGTGGGATCCACTGCGCGTAAATCTCAACGAGCCTCTCAACTGCCTTTTGACCCGATTCCGTTTGCCGGCCGCCGATCAGCACGCGGTCAGGGTTTTGCATATCGCGCACGGCAGTACCTTCGGCTAAAAATTCGGGATTGGATAATACATCAAAATGGAGACCCTTACTGTTGGAGTTAAGGATCCTCTCCATGGCTTCGGCCGTTCGAACCGGAAGAGTGCTCTTTTCCACTACGATCTTTGATGAGACCGAATTTTCCAAAATTTGACGGGCGGTCCTTTCCCAATATTGCAGATCGGCTGCTCTGCCCGCGCCCTGGCCGAAGGTCTTGGTTGGCGTGTTCACGCTGACGAAGATAATGTCCGCCTCTGCAATATGATGGTTGATCTCGGTCGAGAAGAAAAGATTCTTTCCACGTGTCTGGCGG
>DATGYJ010000444.1:0-10515 GCA_035298105.1 Anaerolineales bacterium
GGGATCCGCCGGCTACTTCAGCCCCTCGATTGCCCATTCCTACCATCGCACTGACATTGCCGTCACCATGAATATGCAGTCGAGGTCTCTGCGCCTGTGATTGCACTACTTCCGCGATGAGAGTCCTGTTTGAATGATCAGGTCCCGAAGATTCGCAGGCCTGGCAGCTCAGCGATGCGTAAGTAAACCAATCCAAGATAAACCAGCAGGATGAGAGCCAGCAGCACAAGCACTACCACAAACTTTGCCAGGCCTCGTAATAGGATTGCGGAGCGAGTTGAGCCTGTGATGTTATTCCCCACCAGACGTACCGCCAGGTCGATACTCAGCGTGATAAACAAGGAAAGGATTCCGAAGCGCATCACGGTATTATTGAATCCCAGCAGGGCACCCACAACGATCAGAAATAGTTCGAAAACGTAGGTGATTTTGATCCAGTGCTGAAAGAATAGCCTGGGCAGGCTTCCAGGGATCGCGACTTGCATCACGCCCATGAATATTTTGCCCAGGCGGGTAAGCCAAAAGGCAGGCGCTTGCACTCCCTGATACTTTTGCCCCAGGCCATCCAGCACGCCTCCGATCACTTGAATGGAGCGCCCGAGAGCATTCATGGTCGTTTGTGGAGAAAACTCCAGGTTCAACACATAATCGCGCTGGAAATAGGTCCGCAGTCCTTCCTGCAATCTCATCATCTCTTCCGCCGAAGGCTCGGCTGCATTTCCGAAATGATCCAGCGCGCTGCCCAGGTGGTCCTGCAGACTTTTCAGATTGGCAAGGTCAAGATTCTCTTTGAGAATGGTCAGCCAGGCTCTCAGCAGGAGTTCATTGCGCTTGGGCGAATCGGGCAGGAGCGTGCAAATGATCCGCTCGGCGCCGTCCAGCCTGCCCCACATAATGTCGTTTTCTCGCCATTCCTTTTTAAAGAAGGCGCCAAAATTTCCCAGTTTCGTACCGGCCAATTTAGGGCGTTTACTCTCTTGCGCATTGAACAAACCCTTCGCATCCTCGGGGCTGATCCGGTAAACATCGACCACATCTGATTCGCCGATCGGCGTAGCATATGTGATGGGGAAGGTCAGCATGTCGAAATACTCAAAATGATCATAATAAAAACGCAGCGAATCCCGTACGTTTTTCAAAACTATTTCAGGCACGCCCGGCAAAGATTTTCCATCCTCGCTATCCAGCGCCTCTTTGCAAAGGTGAGAGACCAGGCTCATCGTTTGGCACAGATACCCGGTAGGCTTTTCGCCCTTCGTTGGCCGGGATGCCAGACTCAATGAGAGGGTCTCAATATCCTCACATATACTGGCGAGTCTTTTTTCATCCAGCAATATCGCTTCGGCTTGATCGTTTATTGGCATCAAAGGCTGAATAGCTTGCACATGAGCTTTCAGATCCGGATCAGCAATTTGGGTTATGGCCTGTGAGGCAAGATTGCGAGCTCTGAGCTTACGGCCTCGAACTCTTAATTCCAGGAAGGCCCGGTTGAGCTCGCGCTTCACCCACGCTAAAGCTTCGAAGTATTGGTTGCGGATGGCCTCATCGGAGATATTCCACTCTACGCCGCTTTTCCTGATGATCTCTTCCGCATACTCTTTTTGCTCCTGTTCTACACGTGACACGCTCGGATCTGCGGCAGGAATATCAGAGTTACTTAGGCCGAGCAAAATATCGTCGATCGTGCGCATCAGAAAATATAGACGGCGCACACGCCAGCGCAGGTCGAGGCGGAAAAGCAGGTCATTCTCAGAGAAACAATTCTCCTTCGAACTGGAAGAATACTTCCTTTTTCTCCACTGCTCGAAGATCTGGCGCAACCCCTTAAAGGACTGTCCTTCCTCATCCATGCCAATATTGCGAGCCACAGCAGCCGCAAAATCATCGAGCGTATCAGCCACCCGCAGCTGATGATAGGCCGCGTAACTGGAGCCGTAATCGGAGATCAATTCGTCCAGATATTTACCTGACCAGTCCGAACCACGCGCTTCCCAAATCTTCAAACTGCCAACTCCACCCCGCGCCCGTTCGATCTGACGGAGGATTGCGTTGGTACGTTCAATCAGATCATTACGCGCTTTGATCTGCAACAGATCATCACGGATGGTTTCATAGCGTGGCAGGTCCACGAGCGCTGCAGCAACATTCTCAATCGCATTGGGGCGATCATCCTGTGATAAATTATGTGATCTCTGATGTTCAGGCGCAGGCTCAATGTAAAACAACCTGCGATCAACCGGGGTGTCTGCCCGGCGCCGCAGCAGGGTCTCGGTGATATAACTGAACGGCTTATTGTCCAGGTAGCCCCCATCTCCAAAAGAGTGCGAGTCAATGCTTTCGGATGGGCTGTTGTAGTCTTTGTAAAAACGTTGCCATTCCTTTTTCAGTTCAGTGTACGGATAGTTTTGGACGAAATTCCTGGCATCCAGGACCGTGCTAACATCCTCCAACTTGATTGGCTCAAAGGCAAATGGAAAGGAGGAGGTGGCGCGGGCGGCGAATGCAAGGAACGGATTGTTGACTTTCAGGAAATCCTGTGACCGGTCACCTGGTTCCTCCAGCGTCGAATTAAAGAAACGGAACACCGTGCGATAGCGGTATTCGTGCGTCTCTTCATCTGCCAGCGGAATTGGAAGCCATAGACCACGAATATCGGTGGCAGTCACAAATAGATCAAGCTCATCGACAAACGGAGATAGATCATCCCTGGATCGGGGAGCAGATTTGTCCATCTCATCAAAGGCTGCCAGAAGTTGGTAATACATCCGTTGGCTATTCAACAGAGAGCTTGGCGGAGGCTTGACCTGCAGACCGCTGAGATCCGCAACCGAGGCGCGGTCGTTGATCAGGAGTTCAATGTCTCCCTGTTCGACCCAAAGCTTCTCCAACTGCGACATGGGCTGATCGTTCGCCAGCGCTTTCGCAAGAAAGATTGCATTGATCCCACCGGCGGAGGTGCCGGAAAGGATATCCACGACAAAACGAGCACGCAGCAGTTCCCCCAGGGTGCGGTAGACTGATTCCGTGCTTGCGGGTTTATCGATAAAATAGTCCCCCCATGAACCATCCTCATTTCTCTTTCTTGCCGTGGCGCGTACCAGCTTGTATAGCTCCTGCGCCACGCCGTTGATATAGATGGCCAGTGAGACGCCGCCGTACATCACCACCGCAAAGCGGACTTCCTTCTCCAGAACAGGTTTCTGAGATTTGGAGTTTTGAAGTGACATGGTTGCTCCATATTTCTTTAATCGCTGAACTGTCTGAAGCTATTGTACAACCCGTAAGATGCAATTTCAATAGAGCCGCGGCATTCAGGCATGGCTTTGAAAGGCAGCCTCCATAATGAGCTTTCAGAAACAAATTCAGTAAATCGTCCCGAGGTTTATGCCTGCAAATTCAGGCGACCGCGGTGAATCCTTTGAAACAAGCTTGCTTGATCTTTGATCCCAGGAACCTTCGGGACGGTGCTTACTGAAAAGTAATCGACATATGGGGGTACCCTTTTGAGCGATTTCTCTACACATCTCCAAAATACAGGTTCATAGATACGGATGATCTGTCTGCCCAAACCCTATATTGAGGGTTTTGTACAACTATAACTATACGAAGAAGATGTTAATAATCATAATGTAATGTTTGTCATATTGACTATTTAGGCAGAATTGCATAGAATTCAATTAATCAGATTAATCAAACTTATGATCAGAGAACCACTCTCCCCCAATATTTCTGAATTCCTGCGGTACCTCGCCAATCATGAAGATGCTGAGCATGGACTTCTTCCACTCAAGGAACTCAGTGTGAAGCTGGGTATTAGCGTAGCATCTTTACGAGAACAACTCGAAGTTGCACGGGCGCTGGGTCTGGTAGAAGTCCGCCCACGTCTGGGGACGAAACGCCGGAGCTATTCATTTACTCCTGCCATCCGACAAAGTCTTCATTATGCCCTGGCACTTGACGATGAGCATTTCCACAAGTATTCCGAACTTCGCAATCATGTCGAATCTTCTTTCTGGTATGAAGCTGTTAAGAAATTGACAGCCGAGGATAAGCAGGAACTGCAATCGATCGTGAAGAGAGCGTTCGAGAAATTGCAGCGAACGCAAATTCAGGTCCCTCACGAAGAACATCGCAGATTGCATTTGCTGATTTATAGTCGTCTTGAAAACCCGTTTGTCACGGGTATTCTGGAAGCCTATTGGGATGCGTATGAGGCGGTGGGGTTGAACGTGTTTGCTGGCGACTATACATATCTAAAGGAAGTCTGGCGATACCACGAGATAGTGGTAGATGCAATTTGCAATGGCAATTACGAGGCCGGGTATGAGGCGCTCATTCAGCATACCGAACTTTTGTATAACCGACCGTAATCTATATGTCGTTGCGAGGGTATACCCGAAGCAACCCCCCGCTCGTAGAGAGATCGCTTCCCGAAGGCTTGCAATGACACAATCACATCTAGGAGTCTCATGGATAAAGTAGTCAACGATTTTTCGATCATTGTTGGCACAAAGAACGGCTCTGGCAGTTCTACAGCCAACAACACGATCCTGCGTGCCATCTTTAAGATGGGCATCCCTGTTTCGGGTAAAAACCTTTTCCCGTCTAACATCCAGGGCCTGCCAACGTGGTATACGATCCGTGTGAACAAAGATGGTTTCACAGCCAGACGAGAAGAGCAGGAGATTGTGATTGCAATCAACCCCGACTCGTTTGTGCGGGATCTCGCCTCGGTTGCCACTGGCGGAGCATTTTACTACGCGGACGATATCAAGCAGCCGATCACACGCGCCGACATTGCTGTATATCCCATGCCGATCAAAAAGATCGTGCGGAGCGACCAGAGCATACCGAGCGACTTTCGCGACCTGGTTGGCAACATGGTTTATGTAGGTGTCCTTGCGCAGATGTTGGGGCTCGATCTCGACAAGATCCATGCCGCGTTGAATTTTCATTTCAAAGGAAAACAGAAACCCATTGATATGAACTTCAATACGGTCAAGGCTGGCGCAGAATGGGCCAAGGCGAATCTGGAAAAGAAAGATCCCTTCTGGCTGGAGCCGATGAACAAGACCGATGGCTTGATCATGGCGGATGGCAATACCGCTGCAGCCATTGGTTCGATCTTTGGCGGCGCCCAATTTGCAGCCTGGTACCCCATCACACCGGCCTCCTCGCTGGCTGAAGCATTGAACGATTACTTCCCTCTTCTGCGAAAACGTGAGGACGGCAAACATACCTATGCGGTCGTTCAAGCAGAAGATGAGCTCGCCGCCATCGGTATGGCCATCGGTGCAGGCTGGAGCGGACTGAGGGCGATGACGTCCACCTCGGGTCCCGGTTTGAGCCTGATGACCGAGTTCGCCGGCTTGGCCTATTACGCGGAGATTCCAATCGTGGTCTGGGATGTGCAACGCATTGGCCCCAGCACAGGCCTGCCCACCCGCACTGCCCAGGGCGACCTAAGCTTTGTCAATTTCATGGGTCATGGCGATTCCAATTCCGTGATTTTGTTGCCCGGCAGCGTGGATGAATGTTTTGAATTCGGCTGGCGCGCCTTCGATATCGCTGAGCAACTCCAAACCCCCGTATTTGTCCTGAGCGATCTCGATATGGGCATGAACCAGTGGATGAGCAAACCGTTCGAATATCCAGACACGCCCATGCAGCGTGGCAAAGTGCTCTGGGAAAAGGACCTTGAGGAACTGAAGGGCAACTGGGGACGCTACCTGGATAAAGATGGTGACGCTATTCCCTATCGGACAGTGCCGGGCAATAAGCATCCCATGAGCTCTTATTTTACGCGCGGTACCGGTCACGATGAGAATGCCCGCTACACGGAAGAGCCATCTATGTGGCTCAAGAACATGGACCGTCTCAAGAGAAAATATGACACTGCACGCACATATGTGCCTGCACCCATCCTGCACACCCATCCGGGCGCAACAGTCGGAATTATTGGTTTCGGGTCTACGGAAGCCGCCATTCATGAAGCGGTCTATCAACTGGAGACAGAGTCTGGCATCAAGGCAGATTTTCTGCGCATCCGGGCCATCCCCTTCACACAGGAAGTGATTGATTTTGTCAATAAATATGACCAGCTCTTTGTTGTTGAAATGAATCGCGATGGTCAATTGCACCAGATCCTTACGATCGAATATCCTGAGAAGGCTGCAAACTTCAAATCAGTGGCATACGGAGATGGACTACCGGCCGCGGCAAAATGGGTACGTGAGGGGATCCTTGCAGCGTATGTCCCTCAAGCAGTAACAGAATTAAGGAGTAACCACTCATGAATCAACCGCTCCCGATGGCTGGCACACCCACGAACGTGAATCTGGCCGGTCTCGTAAAAAATGATTACCGCGGAAACCCGAGCACGCTCTGCCAGGGCTGCGGACACAACTCGATCTCCAATCAAATCATCAGCGTGATGTATGAATTGAACGTGGTGCCTGAGAACGTCATCAAGTTCAGTGGCATCGGCTGTTCGAGCAAAAGCCCCACATACTTTTTGAACCGCTCGTTCGGTTTCAATAGTTTGCACGGGCGGATGCCATCCATTGCAACCGGCGCCCTGTTCGGCGATCACACGCTTAAAGGAATTGCTGTATCTGGCGATGGGGACACTGCCAGCATTGGCATGGGTCAGTTCAAGCACATCATCCGGCGCAATGTGAACATGGTTTATATCGTCGAGAATAACGGCGTTTATGGTCTCACCAAGGGCCAGTTCTCTGCCACCGCTGAAAGAGGGCTTTCCCTCAAGAAGCAGGGCTCTAATCAATACATGCCCGTGGATATTTGTATGGAAGCGCTCGCTTCGCACGCGACCTTTATCGCGCGTTCGTTTGCCGGTAACCCAAAACAAGTGAAGGAATTGCTCAAGGCTGCCATGGCCCACAATGGTATCGCGGTGCTTGATATCATCAGCCCGTGTGTCACATTCAACAATCAGGACAATGCTTATCATTCTTATGCCTGGGGCAAAGACCATGAAGAACCCTTGCACGACATCACCTATGTAGCCCCGCGCAATGAGATCATTCTTGAAGAAGAGATGAAAGAAGGCGAGATCCGTGAAGTCAGCTTGCACGACGGTTCGATCATTGTTCTGAAGAACCTGGATAAGAATTACAACCCAACAGACCGCTTCGAAGCGTTACGCGTGCTGGCGGAGTCAGAGCAGAACGACTGGCTCGCCACTGGATTGATCTACATCGAGACGGGGAAGGCCTCCTTGACGGATACCCATAACCTGGTGGAAGCACCGCTCAACCGCCTCCCAGAAGCGGATCTGCGGCCTGCCCCCGCTATGATCGACAAGGTCAATGCATTGATGTTTTAGCCCCTCTCCCAACCTCACCCCTGCCCCTCTCCCAAAAGGAGAGGGGTGTTGTTTATGATTGAAATCACTCCTTCCCTCCAAATCGATGAGCGTGAATTGCAGATTGACTTTGTGCGCGCTTCGGGTCCGGGAGGACAAAACGTCAACAAAGTGGCAACCGCAGCGCAGCTGCGTTTTGATGTGAATTCTGCCTCCCTGCCGGACGATGTGAAGAGGCGCCTGATCCAGCTGGCGGGCAAGCGCATCACCGCTGAAGGCATTCTTTTGATCGAAGCGAAACGTTTCCGCACGCAGGAACAGAACCGCGCAGATGCAGTTCAAAGATTTATTGAGTTGATCCGGAAAGCACTGGTCAAACCGAAAGCCCGCAGGCGAACAAGGCCAACCCCGGCATCGCAGGAAGAAAGACTGAAAGAAAAAAAGAGAAAAGGGGAGATCAAGAAAATGAGACAGAGCAAAGAGTGGTAAGAGTAAGAAGTTGTAGTAAAGAGTAGAGAAGCTTCTCGCCCACAACAGGCAAGGCACCTTAGGTTTCGACTGCCTTCCTTTACTGCCACTAACGCTCAGAGTCGTCATTGGGTTGAGCACGGAGAATCGCCGGTATAATCCCGATCCTATGAACAGAAAACTTGTGGGTATTCTTTGTGGACTCAGCGCGGCCTCCATTTGGGGCGGCATGTATGTGGTGAGCAAAGCTGTGTTGAATATCATTCCACCGTTTTCGCTCGTATCCCTGCGATTGATCCTGGGTGCGCTGACATTGATCATCGTCCTGGTCATGCGCGGCTTTCCTAAGGTTTCTCGCGAACAGGTATGGCAGGTCCTGGGTGTCGGCTTGATCGGATATGGTATTTCATTGAGCCTGCAGTTCCTCGGAACCAAGCTATCTACCGCAGCAAATGGTTCTCTGGTGACCTCTGCAACTCCGGCATTCGTGCTGATCTTTGCGTGGATGTTGCTCAAAGAAAAGATCACGACGCGGAGATGGATTGCGCTTCTGCTCGCGACTTTGGGCGTAGTGGCCGTGATCGATCCACGCTCTGCCCAATTGAACCCTAAATTGTTCTTAGGCAATTTGGCTCTGATCGGCGCGGCAGTCACGTGGGCGCTCTACTCGGTCCTGGTTCGAAAGGCAGCGCAGAATCTGGATGTTCTGCCCCTGAGCCTGATCGCTTTTCTGGGCGGCTTGCCGGTTGTTCTGCCAGCAGGCGCCTGGGAGCTCAAAGCGATCGGGATTGGAGAGATCAGCCCGGGGGTGATTGGCGGGGTGCTGTTTCTCGGGATCATATCTACGGCGCTGGCAATGGTCCTTTGGAATTCAGCGTTCGCTTTTGTGGATGCAAGCCTCGCGGCCCTCACTTTCTTCGCTCAACCGATCGTTGGGACCTTCCTGGGGTGGCTTTTTCTGGGTGAGACCATCACGCCACTTTTTTTACTTGGGGGCGTTTTGATCGGGCTGGGATTGATCATTTCCAGTCGCGAGTAACAAACTACTTGACAGGCACTCATAAAATCCTTATACTGAAACAGTAACACGTGTTAGTAAAATGTCTATGATACCAATGAAACGAACCACTAGCCGGGATGTTGCCAATTTGGCACATGTTTCACGAACAACGGTTTCTTTTATTTTGAATAATGTTCCCGGTGTTAGTATCAGCGCGGCCACCCGTAAACGAGTGCTGGCTGCAGCCAAGAAACTTAGCTACTCGCCCAATATTGCCGGCAAAAAACTTGTGAGTGGAAAATCATACACAATTGGACTTGTACTTTGTCAATCGCCAGAACAGATTTTCACAGATGCGTTTCTTCCACAAGTCATTTTGGGTGTGGAACATGCAGCAGTGCAACAAGGTTTTCACGTGTTGTTGAAACCCGTTAATCCGACCGATACCGGAGGCTATGCGCGCTTGATAACAGAAAATCATGTGGATGGTATTTTGTTATCGGGTCCCCGACAGGATGATATAGCCTTGATGAAACTACACAGGCAGCACGTTCCCATCCTGCTGATGGGTCAGCTGCCTGATACGGATATCCCTTTTGTGGATGTCAACGCAACTGCCGGCGCCGAACTGGCCGTGACTCATTTGATAGAGCGCGGACACCGGCGTATTGGTATAATTACAAATGCGCCGTTGGATTACACTTCGGCTCAGCAACGCCGTGATGGATATTTGCAGGCCTTAAAGAAGTCAAAACTGCCAATTAAAAAGGCACTCATCAAAGAAGGCAACTACACACCCGCCAGTGGTTTTGAAGCCATGAAAGCCTTGCTTCAACTGACTCCTCGTCTCACGGCAGTTTTTGTTGCAAGCGATGTGGTTGCGTTGGGCGCAATGCTCGCAATCAAGGAAGCAGGATTACGCATTCCCAAGGATATGGCGGTGATAGGCTTTGATGATATCCCTCTTGCAGAGTATTACGATCCCCCTCTGACAACAATTCGTTTACCTGCCTTTGGACTCGGCTGGGCAGGTGGAGAACGTTTGATCCGCTTAATTCAAGGTGAAGGGTTTGACCGAGAAGACGTCTATTTAAACTCGGAGCTGATTGTGCGTAAGTCAAGTTTTGAGAACTTCCTACCCAACTGATCTTGTATATTCTAGATGCCAGCACGTTGATGCATCTGCAAAGGAGGTGGTCGAATCCACAAATTGTGACCGTGAAATATCGTATAAACTGTCAGATATGAACCTATCAAAAATAATTAGGAGAAGAGAAAAATGTCTAAAATCAGCAAGATTCTAGGCGTGTTGGTCCTGGTCACTATGATCCTGACGGCCTGTGCGCCGGCAACCACACCTCCACCGGCTGCAACGCAACCTCCCGCAACCGAAGCCCCCACGCAAGCAGCAACCGAAGCGCCCACGCAGGCTGCAACCGAAGCACCTACACAAGCAGCCACAGAAGCACCCGCCGCGACCTGTCCGGCAGGGAGTTTTGATTTCGGCCAAGTTACCGGTGGGCCCGCAGGTGGTTTCCTTGAGCAAGCCGTGGCCGGCAAATTCAAAGGGACCACAGTAACTGTCGATGGCACACAGACCGACCCCGATGATCAGAAGATGAAATGTGGTTGGAAGGCCTTTGAAGATGCTACCGGCATCACCGTGAACTACATTGGCAATAAAGAGTTCGAGGCCCGCCTTTCGATCGCAGTCGACGCC
>DATGYJ010000445.1:0-1894 GCA_035298105.1 Anaerolineales bacterium
CGAACAAGCTGCAGCTGTACCTATAGCGGCGCTAACCGCCTTGCAGGCATTGCGCGACTGCGGGAACATTCAAGCCGGGCAAAAGGTTCTGATCCATGGCGCGTCTGGTGGTGTCGGAACTTTTGCCGTACAGATCGCCAAAGCGTTCGGGGCTGAAGTCACCGCGGTATGCAGTACGAGGAACCTTGAAATGGTGCGCTCACTTAGGGTAGACCATGTTATTGATTACACGCGAGAAGATTTCACCCGCAATGGTCAGCAGTATGACCTGATTCTCGCAGTGAACGGATATCATTCGATCTCGGATTATCTGCACGCATTAAGTCCTGATGGAATATATGTTGTAGCCGGAGGTTCCATGATTCAACTCTTCCAGGCTACACTCCATCGGCAGCGGGCTTCAAAGATGGGAAACCATAAAACGTATGTCGCGTCGCTGGTGCAAAGCCAAAAGGATCTGATCTTTATGAAAGAACTCGTTGAATCCGGAAAAGTTATTCCTGTGACCGATGGATGCTACCCGTTGAGCAAGACAGCTGAAGCTTTCTGGTATTTTGAGAAAGAACACGCTAAAGGAAAAGTAGTCATCACTGTGGAGCAGGACAACAAACTCTGATAAGGTTTTGCCGCTTTTTGAAACTGTGGCATATGTCTTATAATGAATCTATGCCCATATCAATTTTAGCCACTAAACTTTTCATTCCACCACCTCGGGCTAAAATTGTCCTCCGTCCCCGTCTGATCGAGCGGCTGAACGAGGGTCTCTCTTCGGGCTGTAAACTGACCCTCATCTCTGCATCCGCCGGCTTTGGTAAGACCACTTTGGTCAGCGAATGGGTCGCATGTTGCAAGCGACCGGTCGCCTGGCTGTCGCTGGATGAAGGGGATAACGACGTCACACGTTTTCTAACTTACCTCGTCTCTGCTTTGCAGACGATTGCTCCAAATATAGGCGCGGGAGTGTTGGGAGTGCTGCACGCTTCGCAGCCTCAGCCGCCGCTGCTCGAATCGATCCTGACAGCCCTGATCAATGAAATCATTACCACCTCCGACAACTTCATCTTTGTTCTTGACGACTATCATAGTATAGATTCCAAACCAGTAGACAACGCACTCACCTTTCTGCTTGAGCACCTGCCGCCGCAGATTCATCTGGTCATTGCCACCCGCGAAGACCCACCACTGCCTCTAGCCCGGTTGCGCGCCAGGGGTCAATTGACCGAGCTGCGTGCCCTTGATCTGCGTTTCACCCCCTCCGAAGCCGCCGAATTTCTCAACCAGTTGATGGGACTAAACCTCTCAGCAGAAGACATCACCGCACTGGAAACTCGCACTGAAGGCTGGATCGCCGGTCTGCAATTGGCCGCACTCTCCATGCAGGGGCAAACTGATCCCGCCAGTTTCATCAAATCTTTCACCGGCAGCCACCATTTCATCCTGGACTATCTGGTCGAAGAAGTACTGCAACGCCAGCCTGAACATGTGCGCAACTTCTTACTGCAAACTGCTATTCTCGATCGGTTAAGCAGCCTGCTGTGTGATGCTGTCACCGGACAGCAAGATGGCAAAGGGATGTTGGAGGCTCTGGAGCGCGGCAACCTGTTCGTCATCCCGCTTGACGATCAGCGCCAGTGGTATCGCTATCACCACCTCTTCGCTGAAGTTCTCCAGGCTCACTTGCAGGAGGCGCAACCCGATCGCGTGTCCATGCTCCATCTGCGGGCGAGCGAGTGGTACGAGCAGAACGGTCTGCGGTCCGATGCCATCCGTCATGCGCTGGCTGCTAAAGATTTCGAGGGTGCCGCGGGATTGATCGAGCTATCTGGGCTGACAATAGAAGATGGAAGTATCCAGCAGGCTATATGGCTTGGCTGGGCCAAAGCGCTGCCTGATG